>JAUQXU010000224.1 GCA_030837935.1 Candidatus Brocadia sp. | reverse complement strand
CTCATTATATCTACTAAAAAAGACAAATAATATTTGTTAAGTGTTTTTGGCATAAAGTTTGATAAATGGTCAATCGTACAAGATTGTACAACGCGGGATTGGAAAAGGATTTTTTTTAAATAGTTATTTAGTACTCTCAGTAAACTTGATAACAATTTTTAATGAGGGGGAAAAACTATGACTATATTTTTTACTTTCTTAATAATCAGTATCCTGGTCTCGGTGGTAGCGCTTGCACTCTCGTAAGATTTGTAAAAAATTTTCATGCTATGTTGGAGGGTTGCTGTGGTGGAGATGTCAAAAATTGTTTATAAATTGATGGAAAATGAGCTGATGAGATTATTGTTTTCCGGAGTGACAGACCTTACCTATATCTACGATATGGAAGGAAATATTTTATTTGTAAATAAGGTGTTTGAAAAATTTTCAGGCCATAGGCCTGAGGAGTTTTACGGAAAACCATTCGCAACCCTTTTTGACGAGGTCAATTTAGAAAAAGCAATGGATGCCTTTACGAGGACATTGAAAGGAGAAAGTCCTCAATATGAGCTTTATTTTAGAGACACAAAGGTATTATGTGAATATAGGAATTTCCCATTACGGGATGAAAAAGGGAGCCTCGTTGGGGTAATGGGCATAGCCAGGGATATCACTGCTCGCAGACAAGATGAAGATCGGTTGAAGGTACTTAACGAATCTTTGGAAAAAAGGGTGGTTGATCATTCATCAAAACTGGTCGAGTTGAATGAAGAGCTGATGGAAGAAACTAATGAACGCAAACGGCTGGAAAGAGAGCTGAAGCAAAGCATAGAGAAACAGCAAAAATCCATGATAGAGATTATTCAAACCCTGGCGCTGACAGTTGAATCAAGGGATTCCTATGCAGCGGGTCACCAGAAACGGGTAGCTAGCCTGGCTGGTTGCATAGCAGAGGAGATGGGTCTTTCAAAAGACAGGGTTGCCGGAGTTCGTTTGGCTGCATTGCTTCATGACATTGGGAAGGTAACTATACCTGTAGAGATTCTTGGTAAGTCTCTGCAGCTTGAAGAAACTGAATTTGGTATGATTAAAGATCATCCCGTCGCTGGTTATGAAATGTTGAAAGGAATAGAATTCTCGTGCCCGGTTGCCCAGACCGTGCTTCAGCATCACGAAAGGATTAACGGTTCTGGTTATCCCGGAGGCCTGTCAGGTAACGACATCCTCTTGGAGGCAAAAATTCTGGGAGTGGCTGATGTTGTTGATGCCATGACTTCTCCCAGACCTTATAGGGAGTCTTTTGCATTGGATAAGGCATTGCATGAAATTTCACAAAACAGGGGTATACGGTATGATTTCAGTGTGGTATATGCATGTTTAGCTGTTTTTAACGAAAAAGGGTTTAAATTTGCGCAAGAGTACTATTCAAATTCAAGATTATTCGATGAAGTTTTGATAAAGGTTTGATATGAGGTTCTCTCCGGAGAATACCATGGTATTGCGATGTGAGGGTAGACCTTTGTCATACAGAATCTCGCAACGTCTTTTTCGGAGTAAACTTAACAACCATTTTTAAAATATGTGCAGATCAAGTTTAATAGATGGGCAAATGAGACATAGAATGTCAGTCATCATTGTGGGGGGAGATCATTTGGGCAGTATTCCAAGAGAGCTTGATAAAATTGGGGTCACTGATATTCAGCACTTGACCGGCAGGACCGGGCAAAAGATGCGTGGTAAAATTCCGGAGAAGGCGGATTTAATTATTCTCTTATACGATTTTGTGAATCATAACCTGGCATATAAAATAAAGAAATTAGCCGGGAATCGGGGGATACCAATTATCTATGCAAAAAGATCATGGTCTTCTATCTATCAAAAAATAAAAGATGGTTCGGATACCATGTATCCAAAATTGATGCAATGCAAATTTTTTACGGGGTCATGTTATTTGGTAAATTTGTTACAGCGCTGTGAAAGGAAATGACACGAATGGCAACAAACACGTTTTTTGCATGTCCAAACTGTGGTAACGTTAGGAAATTTAAAATATTTACGAGTAACTTTCAAATTATTGAACAATCTCCTGAAACAGGATTGCGTATAGGCGAAAGCGGTATTTTACCAAGTTTACGACACAACGACACCTATGTTGAATGCCAGTTGTGTTTGAAAAAATCAGACTACGACATGGTGGTGGCTGTCGGCAAAAAATATGTGGAAGAGTCTCAAGGCGTCAAAAAATATAATTAATCATACAATTCGGGGTATGCGCATCCTTAGAATCCAGCCTTAACCCCTCCCCTCCTGCTTTATTGCACGGCAAATTGTCATTGACATTAATTTTATAAACTTGTAAAATGCCTTTCACTTAATAGATACTTGCACTACAAGCAGTTACAATAATAATTACAAATTGTGTAAAATTTTATGTACGTCGGTATTGACATTATAGAAATAAAACGCATCGAAAGATTATTTTCTGCCAATGAGGGTTTTCTAAGAAGGGTTTATACGGAAAAAGAGGTAGAGTACTGCAAACAAAAGAAGAATAAATATCAACATTTTGCAGCACGCTTTGCCTCAAAAGAGGCAATGTTCAAGGCCTTGGGGACTGGTTGGGTTGGCAGTATGAAATGGACGGATATTGAGCTATTAAATGACGAAATGGGCAGACCGTATTTGAATCTTTATGGAAGTGTAAAAGAAATGGCAGACAAGAAACATATAGGCAATATTTCTGTGTCATTATCTCACTGTCAGGAATATGCCATTGCCCAGGTCTTGTTGGTGCCAAAAAAAGAGGATTGTTCATGAAAAGACTTGTATTAATCAATCCACATCCGATTGGAAACGTCGGAGAGGAGAATGTCTCTGTGTTAAATCAAATGCCGGTGAATCTCGGCTATCTGAAGGTATTAACGCCAAAACACTGGCAAGTCGATATCATCGATGAAACCCAGGAACTTGCAATTGGCGAAAATACAGGAGATATTAAGTTTGGCGGAGCCGACCTGGTCGGTATTACGTCGGTAAGTTATCAGGCCCATCGGGCTTATCAGATAGCTACTGCATGCAGGAAACGGGGTATACCGGTGATTATGGGCGGTATTCACGCAACGAGTTATCCGGAGGAGGCTGCAAAGTATGTGGATTGCGTTGTGACCAGAGAAGCCGTAACGACCTGGGAAAAGATTATTGGCGATTTTGAAAAAGGTTGTCTCCAAAAAAGATACGATGGAGTGCTGACACCCATGGAGTTGTATCAGGGTTTACGTCCCGATAGAAAATATTTGAAGGATAAATATAAATACCGGTATTCAGGCATTATAACTACTGCAGGGTGTCCCTTTAGCTGTGAGTTCTGCTCTGTGCCTCAGTTCCAGGGCAGAAAATATCGTGAAAGACCCATCGAAGACGTCCTTGATGAATTCGAATCCATTAAGGGTCAATATCGCGGTTTGATACTCACGGATGAGAATTTTTACGGACACAGTAAAAAGTCAAATGAGCGTGTCCGGGACCTTTTCAAGGGTATGGTGGAAAGAGGTATTTACCAAAATTGGTTTGGATTTACCTCCCTCAATATTTATCAGGACGATGAAACACTTGAATATATGCGGAAGAGCGGGTGTGTTGGGATGTTAATTGGGATTGAGTCCATCAACGAAGAAGCCTTAAAAACAATGAACAAGAACGTAAATTTGCGTATCTCCATTGAAAATTATTTTGAGGCGATAGCCAATATCCGCAAACACGGCCTTGCCGTGTGGGGGACAATGGTCTTTGGAAATGATGCCGATACCCCGGAGACCTTTAAACAAGTTGCCGATTTTGTCCTGGATTCTCACGTCGACATTATGACCTGCGGTATTTTATGTCCATTTATTAATACGCCGCTTTATCACCGGCTAAACGGTGAAGGAAGGCTTTTCAGGACAAACTTTCCTGAGGATTGGAAGTATTACACATCGCATCATCTCACTTCTGTCCTGAAAAACATGT
>JAUQXU010000223.1 GCA_030837935.1 Candidatus Brocadia sp. | reverse complement strand
ATCTCATTAAATACCAAAAAATTCTGAAAAACCGCAATAGAAAAAGCCCGGCCAACTAACAAGACCGGGCTTTTAACAATGTAATGCAGGCAAATTCTATTTTACCAATACCATTTTTTTCGTTTCCCTGAAATCACCGGCGCTAAGAGTATAATAATATGTACCCGATGACAGCCCGGAACCTTCAAAGCTTATCTCATACTCGCCGCTGTTCAGTGATTCGTTTACAAGAATGTCTACTTCTCTACCTGTCATATCATACACAGCAAGCTTAACAAATTCATCGCCTGGAAGCCTGAATCTGATAGTTGTTGAAGGATTGAACGGGTTCGGATAGTTCTGCCCAAGCTCATACTCTGTTGGTGTATTTCCGGAGATCTGGTTAATACCAACCGTGCTTCCCCATCTGCTGATATTATTAACAGTATTACCATCGGCGTTAACAAAATCACCGCCGGCAAACGGAAGTGTTCCGTAAACAGCCAGTGAGTAAACTTCGATCGGGTCACCGCCGGTCATTCCTGCACCCAGGTTCTGCCATGCGCTGCCGTTCCATCTTGCTACCCTGTTAGCACCAACTCCTCCGGCTGATGTAAATGCACCGCCTGCAATAAATCCGCTGCCTACTGCAGCAAGCGAATAAACTGAATTATTCATACCTGTCCCGAATCCTGCCCAGCTTCCTGTCCACTTTGCAATTCTGTTAACTCCAACTCCGCCAACACTTGTAAAAGCACCCCCGACTATCAGTTCATTACTTATGGTTAATAAAGCATATACATTATTGTTCATTCCAAGTCCAAGTGTTGACCATGCCGAACCATTCCATTTAGCAATTCGGTTTGCGCCAATACCGCCAGCTGTTGTGAAATCACCTCCTGCAACAAGCTCGTTGCTGTACACTGCAAGGCAATGGATTTCATCGTTCGTTCCAAGTCCAACTGCCTGCCATGAAGAGCCGTCCCAGCGCGCGATCCGGTTCCTTGTGTTTCCGCCAATATTGGTAAACTGCCCTGCTGCATAAAGCTGGTTATTGTAAACAGCAAGCGCCAGAATATCTTCGTTGAACGAAGAGTTATTGCCAAACAGCAGCCAGTTGCTGCCGTTCCATTTTGCAATATGGCTTGCGCCTACTCCTCCAACTTGAGTGAAATAACCTGCAACTATCAGCTCACCCCCAAAAACAACCATTGCGGTTACACGATTATTTGTTCCGAGCCCGAGCGGCTGCCAGTTAACTCCATTCCACTTTGCAATGCGGTTTGCACTAACACCGCCCATGCTGGTGAAATCTCCGCCAACTATCAGTTCGGCATTATAAACCATCATTGAACGGACATCATTGTTTGAGCCCGTACCCAATGAATACCATCCCTGAGAAAAGGACGAAGCAGTTGCAAGAAACAATAAAATGAATGCTGTTAAAAAATACAGGATCACGCGAATGTGCGTGCTGATTGTAATGTAAATTCTGTTCATTTTTCCCCCTTTAATGATTAAGAATTTATTTTCCGGAATTTGCAGTAATATTGGTAGCTAATATAACTAACCAATAGCGTTGTGACAATAGAAAATATCTAACTATTTAAAGTAACCTAAATAGAGTAGAAAATAACTTAAACGCCTGAATTTTAATATTTTTTATAAGGCTGAATAAAAAAAAGCCCTGTAAATTTTACAGAGCTTAATTCAAATTCCGAATCGAAAATTATCTGTCAGTCATTAGAGGATACAACTGCTGCATTATCAGAACCCATGATCTTATCGAATTCACTATCTGTGAGCATTTTCGGAGCGTAAAGCTCACCATTGCTGTTTAAATTTTTAACAACCGCTTTAAGGTGGGTGCCGGTTGTAAGTATCATCTGTTTTATAACTTTTCTCGATGTATTATCACTCACTTCAATTAAACACAAATC
>JAUQXU010000222.1 GCA_030837935.1 Candidatus Brocadia sp. | reverse complement strand
CGCTGGATATTACAAATTTTCTAACTGAGGCAATTGATTATAGAAAAGTCCATCAATCAAAATATAATTACACATACGGCTTTGGTGACTCCAGCTACCTGATATATGAACTGCTAAAAAAATTCTACGGTATAGAAACTGAATATTCATTCTTGTAGTATTACTTCAAATACACCCGCCAAAATTTCTAAATTAATGCCAAATTTGTGTTTCTGCCGCCCCTTTACGCTTGATATTCTGCAAAAAATTTTACATCTTATTTATGGGTTTAATATAGGTTTAATACTCAGAGCCTGCAATTAGATCATTCTTCAAATGAAAAAGCTCGCTATTAGATCGCTGACCGCCATTGTGTTCTTGTCGCTGCATTGCTACGGGCAGAATAATGTACAAGAGTCAGAAGAACTAAAAGCAATACCTCAGGCTTTACGGAATTCCGGAAAAAGACCCCTTGAGATAAATGAACAGAGAACAACAGAAAAAGAGAGTATCCTCTTTAGATATTCAATGGACTTTTTACATCCTCAAAGAAACCTCAAAGAAGAACAGGAGTTCAATGTTGTAAAATCTTTCAGAAGCAATATCAGATTTGGAGGGTTTTGGGATAAGTATGTTATAGTTAATTATACGCCCGAAATGAACATTCAGCCTACAAAATCAATTTCTATATTTGCACAGCATAATTTAAGCTATTTCATACCGATAACAGGATTGAAAGAGCATTTTAGAATGATGGCTATACAAAGTGCTGCAATACTTGCAATTGACAACTCGGTAAAATTGCTGGTCCCGGTAAAAGGGATGCTTAATTCTATTGTGAACTTTGCGTTAAAAAATGCGGTTTTACATTACATGTTGAAGTCGGTGACAAGTAATGGGAACGAAAAGATATTTGAATTCGGATATTACTACTACAGCATTTCAGTACGATTCTGAAAAAAATGAATTAAAAAACCCCGCAAAATGCGGGGTTTTTTATAAACAAAGTGAAACTTATTACTTAACTAACATCATTTTCTTGGTGATCGTGTTGTTGCTGGTAATTAGTCTGTAGAAATAGACACCACTTGAAAGCTTTGATGCATCAAACGATGCTGTATAATTCCCTGCGCTCTCGTTAGCATCAAGTAAAACAGCTACTTCATTTCCGAGCATATCATAAACCGCTAACTTAACCTTACCAGATGTAGGAAGGCTGAAGTTTATCTTAGTTGATGGGTTAAACGGATTAGGATAGTTCTGTGAAAGATCAAATGAAGCAGGTACTTCAGTACCGATCTGTGTCACGCTTGTGATATCAGCAATAACGTTAACTAGATCTAAACTGAATGATGCACCATCAGCCAATGCATTAAGAACCCACTGCCTGAACCCTATGTATATATTGGAACCCGGGGGAACAAGTGCGCCGATTTTATATTTATACTGTATGTAACCTGAATCTGCAGCAGCAAACGTCAATAATTGTACAGTCGTTGTCATGCCGGCAACATTTGGAGTAGTTGTTGAAATCTTGATATCCATATGATCAAGATAATTACCAAACTTCCTCATCCAGAATGTTAATGAATCATTGGGTCCAACATTTGTGATCTGCGGAGTAATAAGCCACTGATCATTTGAGTTTGTTCCGCCTGTAATATAATTTGCAAATGCCATACCTGTACCGCCGCCCGGTGGGCAGAATAAAACACCGCCGTTAAATCCAGGAACAGGTGTCGTACCCTGTGTTTGTCTTATCCAGCCGGTTGCTCCAGGAGCTACATTGATTTTGGTCCAGCCTGCAGGCGGAAATGTAACGTTTTCGAA
>JAUQXU010000221.1 GCA_030837935.1 Candidatus Brocadia sp. | reverse complement strand
GCCTTTGAAACAACACTCAGTGGTAAAATATATGCACACATGATACCCGAATGGCAAAGGATGGGATACACGGTAAAGTTGATATTTCTAAGTCTTCCTGATGTCAGTATTGCCATCGAACGGGTAAAGGAGCGGGTTTTGCAGGGTGGGCATAATGTACCTGAAGATATAATCAGACGCCGTTTTGAAAAGGGCTGGTTGAATTTTCAACACATTTATAAGCGGTTGGTAGATGCCTGGATTCTTTACGACAACTCAGGCAGGACGCCAGAATTGCTTGAAGAAGGAGAGAAGAGATGAATGAAAAAAAGATACGGATTCACGACAAAGACCTTGAGAATGTAGAAGCGGCGTTGCTGAGAGCGGCAAAAAGAGCAAGGGAAATAGCCAAACAAACGCATACCCCACTGGTTTATTACGAAAACGGGCATGTTGTCAAAATATTTGTTGATCAGAATGGGGATTGACAGGAAAACGACTAATCATGTTTGAAGTACCGGAAAAAAAGTTCCAAAGACACATATTCGAATATCTCATACGCGAACACAAGTACGCCGTGATCGAGCAGGATGAGATCACGGACACGGAATACTATTTTGCCGAGGATCACCTGATTGCCTTTATTACGGCAACGCAGAAAGAGACCTTTGAAGCCCTGGAGCGAGACTACGGCACGGATGCACATGATGAAATATTTAGGGCATTGAAAGACGAACTGCGGGTTTCACCTTTGTGGATGATCATTCGTCACGGCCTGAAGGTGCGCGGGCTGGAGTTCAAACTCTACTACCCAAAGCCCCGTTCAAGCGAGAGTATCGCAAATCTTCATTATAATCAGAACCGGCTTGCGATAAAACCCGAACTGATCATCAGGGGTGACAAGCGGCCTGATTTTGTCTTTTTCCTGAACGGTCTGCCTATAATAACCATGGAACTCAAGCATGAGAAGAATCAGACCGTGTATGATGCCGTCAGGCAGTATGCCGAAAGAGACCACAGCGACAGAATCTTTCAACTCCCCTTTCTCCATATTGCTTCGGATACTTCTGACGTAATGGTTGCTACCGACCCAAGCAACGAAAACAAATTCCGCTGGCACAATAGTGGATTGACGAATAGGGCGGATAATGAAAAGGAATATCCGGTCGAATTCCTTTACCGCGATGTCCTGTCAAGGGATTCTATCATGGAGGCGTTGTCCTTCTTCCTGGTCTATGTCCCGAAGAGCGAGGCGGCGGAAGACAAGCCAGAACGTCCTGCATTTACCATCTTCCCGCGTTACCACCAGTCACGCATGGTGCAAAATGTGGCAAAGGACGCACTTTCTCATTTTGTATCAACCGGGGAACTGGGAAAGAAATACCTCATCAACCATTCCGCTGGGTCGGGCAAGACACTCTCCATCTGCTGGCTTGCCGATCACCTGCACAGCCTGTATAAGCCAGAGACAAAAGAGAAGGCACTTGATATGATCTTCGTGCTCACTGACCGGAAGGCGCTGGACAAGAATATCAGGGACGATTTTGAGAATTTTAGTCATTTGAAGGAAGTCGTTGGATACGCAAAAAAGGCGAAACACCTGAAGGAGTTTCTCAAGAGAGGCCAGTCAATCGTCGTAAGCACCCTGCAGAAGTTTGAATGGATACTGGGTGAAATTGAAGGCGACCCTGATTTGAAGAAGTTGCGCGTGGCTTTTCTGATTGACGAGGCCCATCGCTCTCAGGAAGGCAAGATGGGCGTTGCCATCCGGGCGCCCTTCCGAATGCCGGACGAACCGGACGAGGAAGCACCCGAAGCTGAAGAAGACACAGAAGGAGAAATTGCCCGGATTATACGGGCACATGAGGGCAATCAGCTCTTTGTTGCCTTTACCGCGACACCGTCGCCTGCGACGGTGCAGTTGTTCGGAAACCCCTTTGACACCTATTCAGAGGCCGAGGCAATTGCTGAAGGGTATATCGTTGACGTTGCCACCGGGATTATATCATACAAAACGCTCTACAACCTGCATTGTCCGATTATACCAAGTCTAAATGAGGAGAAGGTCTATCCTAAAGGCGTGGTCATCAAGGCTCTCAAGAACGTTGCCTTTCAGGATGAAGGACTGATTCAGTACAAGGCTGAGGTAATGCTCCGCATCTTTGAGGAAAAGATCAAGCCACTCATCGGCGGACGGGCAAAGGCTATGATCGTTGCGACCTCCCGGCTTGCCGGACTGAGGTATTTTCAGATACTCAAGGACAAACTCAGGGAGAGGCCAGGCTGTGATTACAAAGTCCTGTATGCCTTCTCAGATTTCGTCCACCCGGAAACGAATGAGCACATTACTGAATATGCAGTAAATGGTTTGAGACCGGGCGAACTCATTGAGGACCGTTTTGAAGGTGATGACTACCGGCTCATGATTGTTGCTAGCAAGTTTCAAACAGGTTTCGATCAGCCGCTCCTTGCCGGGATGTTCCTTGATAAAGCAGTTGTTGACCGGAATGCTATTCAGACTGTTTCCCGCCTGAACCGGCGACATGATGGCAAAGAAACCGTTGTCGTTGTAGATTTTACCAACAATGCCCATGCGATTTTAAAAGCCTTCGCCAAATACCGGAAGGGTATCCCCTTTGAAGACAGTGAGCCAGATAAAGAGCAATGCATCAAGTATTATGAAGAGATTATTGCAACAGGAGTATTCAAACAGACTAACGCCGGGAACATCATTCAGCTTATTGCCGGGAACAATGATGCTGCGTTGCAGTTTACCGTTAACGCCCTTCGAACGAGATTCCAGGAACGGATTCAGGACATCGAAGCCCGCAAGAAATTTGTCCATCTGATGGCACGGTTTGTAAAGAGTTATCACTTCCTGTCCTGTTTCTTTCAATATCCTGAACATATCGGTGTATTTGCCGCTTTTGCCGAGTATGTTGGCCCGCAACTGATCAAGCAGGGTTCTGTTTCAGATCTGATGAAGCAGATACGCCAGACGAGTGTTGTGAGGGCAAGCGTTAAATATAAAGGCGAGGTATCTATCCCCGGCGAAGTAAAACTCAAGAAGGGCCGTAAGATCGGCGGGGGACCTCCGCCCAGGAAGGTCTCTGTGCAGGATATGATCGACGAGATTCGCCAGAAATTTTAGATCTCGGATGAAGAGGCGTTATACATAAAGGAAGTGACAGAAGAAAAAATGCACGATGAGCAGATTCAGACAACTATCGAGACACACAAAGGAGATGTTTTCTATCTGGAAAATACGTATGCCGGACAGGTGAATCATTCAATACAGGATTCCTACGAAGGAAGAGGCCGGTATGAAGAGCTTGCAGATCCCAGGTATATTGACCCGGGGGCGATATTCGACATGATGGCGCTGACGGTGATTTATTATGGACTTCAGCGCGCAAAGTCCGCGTGAAGACAATGAAAAAGAATAAGATTAGAAATTTACCCGAATGCGAGCGACCGAGAGAAAAGCTCCGGCAAAAGGGAGCAGAGGCATTATCTGATCTTGAATTGCTGGCCATCCTTTTGGGCAGCGGGACAAAAGGCCATGATGTGATGACCATTGCCGAAAGGATATTGAAATCTCTGGATGGTGGAAAAGGGCGTGTGAGCCTTGAGGAATTACAGAAAATTGAGGGCGTTGGCCTGGCAAAGGCCACGCTCATTGCCGCTGCCCTTGAATTTGCCCGCCGCCGCATCCGTCCCGAAGGCCTTAAAATCTCTTTGCCGGCAGATGTGCTTCCACTGATCCGTCACTATGCTGACCGAAAGCAGGAGCATTTCATCTGTATATCCATAAACGGGGCGAATGAGGTAATCGCAAGCCGGGTCGTATCTGTTGGTTTAGTGAATAAAACCCAGGTGCATCCCAGGGAGGTATATGCTGATCCAATCACCGACCGGGCATCGGCCATCATTGTAACCCATAACCACCCGGTTGGGGACTTAACGCCCAGTATGGAAGACAAAGAAATTACCGAACAACTCAAACTCGCTGGTGAAACCCTCGGCATCAGGCTCCTCGATCATATTATTTTTAGCCACAAGAATTATTACAGCTTTCTTGAACAGGGAGAATTATAATTAAATGCTGCATACAGGTGGTAAACAGATGAAAACCTTCGAGGAAATAAACAAAGTACTTCAAAAACATAAAGAAGAATTCAGTAAGCAATACACTATAGTCCGAAACAAGCCGGTCTTTGAATAACAGTTCCGCCTTCCCCAAAAAATCTTCTCTTGCTCATCGTATTTCATCAACCAGAGCAGATGTTTTTCTTCTATTTCTTAACACAAAAATAATAAACATTTTTATCTTTCTTGGTGTCCTTAAAAGTCACGGATTTTATCTTAAACTGCAACCAAATTGTTTCCACTTATTAAATTTTTGTTATTCTTTTCTATATCATTGTATTCTGAATAGTTATGATTATTCTTGTGAATTGAGCATGAAACGAATTGTTTACAGCTAAATTGGTAAAATAATTTTAAAAATAATTTTTATCTTTTATAAGTTATTTAAATAAGGACGCTTGGAGCAATCCAGGCGTCTTTTTACTTTTATAGGCACATCGGTTGCAAACTATATCCTCAGAATTAATGATTTCTAAAGAGATTAAGGATTATAAAAGATGATAACAAAAAGGGTACTGATCGTTGATGATGAGGAAGGATACAGAAAGGTGTTGTCAAACTCCTTAACCGACCTTGGGTATGAGACAAAGGCGGTGAATAATGGGTTCGAGGCCCTGGAAGAGATTAAAAGGAGAAAGTATTCGGTTATCTTGCTGGATGTACAGATGCCAGGTATGGATGGTATCGAATTACTGGATCAACTGCAAAGCATACGATTCAGATCTCATATCGTGATTATCACTGCCTATACAGGTGAAGACGTTGTGCACGAGGCGATTAGGAAAGGCGCAAAAAAGGTCATTACAAAACCTTTTAGTGTTGATGATATTGAAATATGTCTTAATGAATTTTCCAAGTTTGAGGACAATAATTTACATAACTCTGACATTTAGCTCACAAGAGGTGAAAGATGGGAAAGATGGTAGGAAGAATATTTAAGGAACGCATAGTAATTGTCATTATTGCATTTGTACTTTTTGGGTTGTTTCCCCTTGTTCTGTTTCGATTAATTGCCTTTCCAAAGGCAAGCACCGAGCTGAAACAAGGGGTTCAAAGGAACCTTTGGGGGATCGTAAACAAACAAAAAGATCTTCTTACGATGCTGTGGGAGGAAAGGAAATCGCACGCGAGGAGTGTTTCAGACACTATTCAAAGTGAGTTACTTATCCACGGTGACGAGGATTTTGTGAGTCTGGTGAATGGAAGAAATGAACATGAATATCTAAGATTAAAAATGCAGTTGGAATGCATGAAGGCAGATTATGGTTATAAAGGAATAGTAATCTGTGATGCAACAGGAACAATCCAGGCAACAACTGATACCGAAAAATCCCTGATAGGGATGAATATTATGAAAGAAAAACCATTCAGGAATGTCCATGAGACCTTATACGACGGCAAAACGTACACATCCGATGTGATCCATTATTCTCTCAATGATGCAGAAGGGGATGAATCGCCTTCCCTGTTTATGTCTTATCCTATTAAGGGTGAAAACCATGATGTGATCGGCGCTGTTTTGCTGTGGATGGATACCTCCTTGCTCAATAAGAGCATGAGCAATGTTTTATTAGGAAAAACAGGAGAGGCTTATCTGGTAAACAAAGACGGCGTTATGGTTACTCAATCAAGATTTTCAGATCATATAAAAAACAACGGGGAAACTTGCAGGGGCTGTCACAAGGTCGTAGATCCGGATACCAATATGCTGACAAAGGGAGTAAAAAGATGCATTACAGAAAGAAGAAGTGGTTATGACCTGGAAGGATACATGGATTATGATGGGTTAAAAGTTGTTGCCGCATGGAGCTGGCTTAAAGATATGAATATGGGATTAATCGTTGAGATCGATGCTGATGAGGCCCTTGGCACCGTAAACAACATCAATTCCATGGTAAAGTCTCTCATGGTAGTGATAATTATTCCCGCGTTTGTTATGGCTGTGCTCATGTACAGGAAGTTGAGCACCGGATATATGCTGAGAGAGCTGTCTTTACCAAAAAAGGCCTTGCTGGGGGCAACAAGCATCCTTGTGGTTGGATTTGTAATAGCTATCCTTGATGGATACGAATTGAGGAAAGAGCGTGGGTATCTCCGGGAACAGAAATACAAGGTGCATAATCCCTTAGATGTCTTTGGCTCGATTGTGACACAGAGGGATGAGGATTTTATTAAGAGCAATATTTCTAAATTCAAGGAGGAGTTTCCCATCTTCAAATCTGAGAATACGATTAATACAGGACGTTCGGATCAGGAGATCGTAAAAAGCAATATAAAACAATCATCAGAAAAAACAGTAGCAACGTGGGAATTAAAACCTTAAAACAAAAATTACGAATACGGAGGTATGTATGAATAGCGCAATTTTATCAACAAAAGATGAGTCTAAGTTATTTTCTAATGTACAAGACGCAAAGGGCTGGTATGAGTACGAACCTTCCTACGACGGTGTCATTACCCATATCAATACAGCCGGTGCAAGGCTTTTCGGTTTTGCATCATCTGACGATGTAATCGGGAAAAAAATCAATGAACTGTATGCACACCCTTTTGATCATGAAAAGACATTGTCTATGCTTTTCAGAGATGGACAAGTAAATGGCTTTTTTACTCTGATGAAAACGAGGAATGGCAGATTGTTTTTTATAAAACAAACGAGTTCTTTAATCACAGAGGGTTTGTACAAATGCCCCATCAAGGTAAAGAATGAATTTGAACCGATACAGTCGCTTCTCCCTTCATAACATCAAATTTATTGTATAGGAATTTCCATTTTATTTATGAGGGGTATACGTTGTATGGTATAGAAAATCCCCCTTAGAAAAGGGGGTCAGGGGGTTGTAAAATAGCACAGAAAAAACACAACCCCCCGAATCCCCCTTTATTAAGGGAGACTTAAACGGAATAAATTTAAAGATTTTTAGGAGATCTGTTTTATGGATGCATCGGTACAAACACCCCAGGGAAACACAAAGGTGCTGATACTTGCAACCTTGGCATTTGCCATATGCTTTGCCGGTTGGGCACTCTTTTCTCCTTTGGCGGCATACCTGAAGGTCGAGTTTAAGTTGTCTTCCACAGCCGTGGGATTATTGCTCGCAACACCTGTATTGCTTGGCTCTATTGCCAGGGTACCCATTGGCGTTTTGACAGACAAATTTGGCGGCAGGAGAGTCTTTAGTATCCTGCTCTTATTCGGCTTTTTCCCTATGTTTATTGCAGGTTTTGCGCAGAGTTACGGCTTTTTACTGATCTGCGGATTTTTTTTCGGTTTGGTAGGTACATCATTCGCCATTGGGATTCCACAGGTTTCACAATGGTATCCGAAAGAGAAACAGGGCCTGGCATTAGGAATTTATGGTGTGGGGAATATTGGTTCTGCCTTTGCCACGTTTGGAGCGCCATTCCTTGCAGAATCTCTCGGGTGGCATAAGGTATTTATGATCTATTCAGTACCACTGCTCATCATGGCCTTTGTTTACTGGTTTTTCTCTGCTGATGCACCGAAACCAGCACAGGTAAAACCCCCAACCTTCAGCGATAAACTAAAGGTATATAAATCTTCAAACTTAATCTGGGTCTTTTGCCTGTTTTATTTCATGACCTTTGGGTTTTTTGTAACCTTCTCGCTATGGCTGCCTTCTTACTTCCGGGACTTTTATAAATTAACGCCGGTAAAGGCAGGTAGTTTTACGTCAATATTTGTATTTGCTACAACCTTTTCCCGTATCCTGGGAGGATACCTTGGTGACCGTATACCCGGAAGACGCATCTTAATCGCCCTCTCCGTGGTAATTCTCGGTATATTGATATTCCTGAACCTGAATGTGTCGTTAATAACTTCACTCACGGTCTTTTATTTGATGGG
>JAUQXU010000220.1 GCA_030837935.1 Candidatus Brocadia sp. | reverse complement strand
AATCTCAGTGAATATTTTACGAATTACCGACTTACCCACCCCTATATCCCCCTCCCAAGAGGGGACTTTCTAACTTATGAATATGGATAAAAAACGGATATATCTTTCCCCTCCTCACATGGGAGACAAGGAATTTGCCTTTGTGAAAGAGGCATTTGAGTCTAACTGGATTGCCCCCGTTGGGCCCCATGTGGATATGTTTGAAAAAGAGTTTTGCGAAATTACCGGCGCCCGATATGCCGCGGCTGTCAGTTCTGGAAGCGCCGCCATCCATCTGGCATTAATTTTATTGGGAATTCAGCCCGGTGATGAAGTTATTTGTTCTACACTTACGTTTGCAGCCAGCGCAAATCCGATCGTCTACCAGGGGGCAACGCCGGTATTTACAGACAGTGAACCTAGGACGTGGAATATGGACTGCAACTGCCTTGAAGATGCCATTCGGGATAGAATCAGGAAAGGGAAACTGCCAAAGGCGATACTTATTGTTCATCTGTATGGCCAGAGCGCTGATATTGACCCTATCATGAATCTTTGCAATCAATACGACATCCCGCTCATTGAAGATGCCGCAGAGTCTCTTGGCGCTTACTATAAAGGACGGCACACAGGGACTTTTGGCAAATTCGGGATATTTTCTTTCAATGGCAACAAAATCATTACCTGTTCTTCCGGCGGAATGCTGGTGTCCAACGAAGAAGGCTTAATCAAGAAGGCAAAGTTTCTGGCAACACAGGCAAGGGACCCTGCCCCCCATTACCAGCATTCCCATATTGGTTATAATTACCGGCTAAGCAATGTGCTTGCGGGAATAGGCAGGGGACAGCTCCGCGTTCTGGCAGAGCGGGTAGAGGCACGCAGGGCCAACTTTGATTTTTACGAAAAAGAATTAGGATGTCTGCCCGGCATTCAGTTCATGCCGGAGGCAGCGTTTGGCAGAAGCAACCGATGGTTGACATGTCTTACCATTGACCCATCGAGATGTGGTTCCACAAGGGAGGATGTGCGATTGGCCTTAGAGTCTGAAAACATTGAGTCCAGGCCGGTATGGAAGCCACTCCATATGCAACCGGTTTTTCAAAACTACCCCTATTATGGCTCCGGTGTAGCTGAAGAATTATTCGATAAGGGACTTTGCCTGCCGTCCGGTTCAAATTTAAGTAAAGAAGACCTTCAACGGGTGGTAAAAGCCTTTTTGCGAGTGTACCAGACAAATCTTATTCAGAATAAAAATTAGGGTAACAATTTTTTTGAAAGATATCTTTTAGCTGCTCGCTCCCAAACTCCTGTTTGGGAGTGTAATGGACGAGAAACTCAGTTTCTCTGTAGTTGTGTTCCCAAACAGGAGTTTGGGAACAAGCAGTGGTGATTTATTTAAAAGACAATTTCAAACGGCTAAAATGTTACAAATTAGGAGACACTGAACGATGATATACTTTTGGTGATAGAGGTTGCGTTAAGCCAAGGCTGGTATCAATCTTGCAGATTGAACCAGATATTTTAACAGTACTCCAGGGTTTGAACTCGTGATGTGAAACGTAATCATACCAAATGTTTCGGTTCAATCGAGGACGATTGAACCAGCGAAGTCGCCGAATGCCTAATTTAAATGCAAATATCTTACATTGATTAAGCGTATATGAACTGGAAAATCAAGGCAGCGTTACAACTTTGTCTTTCGAATATACCTTCTTGATTTGTTTTATAAAGATGGATTTGAAATTGTAGATGAACGACTGCAGGAAGGAACGGCTGACGATCTGAAAGCTATCGAACAACTTTCACTCGATAAACGATTCAAATCTTATATCACCACTGAACTGGCCATCAGCGGTGTGCATATCATCCTCAAAAGAATGCCTCTGGAATAACGACGGTATCACCAGGTTTCAGGATAATATCCTCGCTTTTTTTGTTTTTAATAATTTTGTTTACCTTTACCTGAATTATTTTTTTTACACCGTTTTCCATCCTGACGATGTAGGTGCGGTTTGGAGAGGCAATATCAGTAAATCCCCCCTTCATTGAGATAGCCTCAACAACGGTAATTTCCCTGTCCTGTAATTTTATTTCCCCTGGACTTTTGACCTGTCCGATGACACATACCGAACCATGATAATTCCCCACGATAACAGAGACATGAGGATTTATCAGATAACCATCACCCAGGAGTTCTTCCAGTTTCCTTTCCAATTGAAACGGCGTGAATCCGGCTACCTCTATATCGCCTATCAGGGGAAACGATATCTTGCCATCCGTGGAGACGCGTAATGATCTCTGTTTTTGTAGGTCATAACTCAATTCCGGTTCATTGTACACGTCAATATATAAGATGTCTTTACTCTGGATACGATAATCGGTTCGGTTCTTCTCGGTTATATCCCCACCGTTTCTTGCAATAGGCTGAATCTCGGGAGATACTTTTGAAAGAGTACTATTTTCTGACGCTCTATTTTCTTTCGGGCTGGTGGAAGCGCAAGAACAAAGCGCCAGGAGAACAACTGCTAACAAAGGGTATTTGTTGGTAATATGCATAGGATAAGGTTTGATAAAAAAGAAGTGTTTAAGAGATAAACTCATTGATTACCGTAAAAAACTCCTCTATAATAAGGCGCACAAAATTATCCCATGAGGTTTTTTGTGCAGGTTTTATTTTTATTTTAGAAGTCATTGTATAAAGTTTAAGGAACTGTTTCAAGCATTATGTCCTGATTACAATTGTTTGGTTAATTGAATGGTATAGGAATTTTCATTTTAATTGAACAGTTTTCGCGGCCGTAACCTATATGGTAAATTGTCATTGGAAGACCTCCCCTTCATCGTTCGACTGAGCGTTCGTCTGGCGCTCACGCCGAAGACTCACGAAGAAGTCCCTTCCTTGCGAAGGAGGGAGATGGAAATCTTTAATCTTACCTTCCCTTCATCCACTCCTTGTGAAGGAGAAATAGGGAGGATTTATTGTTTACCACCCCTTTATCCCCTCCTTGCAAAGGAGGGGATAAAGGGGTGGTTATAAATTCAGGAAATATTCGGTGAAACTTCTTGTTATAATTTAGTATTTTAGCGACAAACTTACGTTAAACGAGAAAAGATGCGAAAAAACCTTAAACATCTATTTCTATTTTACAAAGACAAAATTCCAATACATTTTATAACATGCCTGTTCATCCTTTTTTCCCAGCAAATTGCATGGAACAAAGCCGATGCTCAATATACGGTGCCTGTTGAATTATCCAGGATAGACAGTACGCAAGGCAATTTACAGCTAGGACCTCTTAGGCTCCATCCTTTGTTTGCAATAAGCGAGATATTTGACAGTAATATTTATGATACCCCTGATGACGAAGAATCTGATCTTATTACCATGTATTCTCCGGGGATAAATCTCTTCTTGCCAATCAGAGGCTTGAAAAGTGAATTCAGTGTAAGTTACCTCGCAAATTTTCTGGATTACCGTGAAAATCCCGAAGAGGGGCGTACGGAGCAATATGTTGACGGCTCATGGAAAACAGTACTCCCGCGCGGGCTGGGCATTACCCTGCATAATCGGTTCGAAGATACGGAGATCCCCCCAACCTTCGACTATATTTACGGGGAATTATTCCAGAGAACGAGCAGGAGATCAAACTATTTCAAGACAACCGTTACCCTCCCCAACTATTTTGCCAGGTTTGATTCAGAGCTCTCTTATTCTAACAACGACCATCAATAC
>JAUQXU010000219.1 GCA_030837935.1 Candidatus Brocadia sp. | reverse complement strand
GAGCAGAATATATCTATTTTCTGTACTATTTGTTGAACCTTTTGCACAAATTGATTGAGCTTTTTTATTTCAAGCTTACTGATTAACTCGGTCATGGTTCTTTTACCCTTTTTAATAAATGAAAAGTCGAAAATAAATATCCGTATTTCATATCAAATTTATGTATCTCAGTCAAGATAAATGCCAACAAATCGAACCATTATTACTCCGAATCGTTTGAGGTAAATAATCATAAAATTTCAAAACAGTTTGCAATGAACCTCAAAATGCTATATGCTATTTCTAAATCACCGTTGTATATATTCTTTTCGATGGAAGGATAATGGGTTATATGATGGCCGGCGGCGCAAAGGTATCAGGTCTTCTCAAAATAGGAACTGTGTTGTTTTGTTTCATGTGCCTTTTTTTTGCAACGTATATGACCTCAAAATACGAACATCAGAAGACTAAAACTGAAATGCAGATTAGTAAGCTGAAGGAACTTGAAGAAAAAATCCGGGAGTTGTCCATCATAAATCAAGAGTTATTGCAAATTCGCTCCGTGCTAGTTCAGGAAAAAGAACACATGGCTAAAGAAATCAACACGCTCCGGGAAAAACACATCGAATCCGAAGGTTGGAAACATGCAATTGAGCAGGAAACGTTAGAGAGTGATTTGGCCACAAACCAGCAATTTATGGCTGATGTAAAGAAAAGACTTCCCGAAGGCAATGAGCCAATTACTCCCTCAAGTCAACCCCTGATTATAGGAAAGGAAGACTCTACGCTAACGCAACCTGATACGATAACATCCGGTAAATGACCGGAAGAGCTACAAGAGGTATCTACTAGCGAGAAATAAGTAATAATGGAGAAAAGCCTTCAGAGAGACATATCCATATGACCCCGTAAAATATGGTATATTTATTCTGCTAAAATTGTCATAACCGTTCTTTCCAAGGGGGGAAAGAACCCTTTTAACAAGGAGGTGTTTTATGAAAATGATGACCGAACAGCATTTAATTAATGCATTTGGCGGAGAAAGTCAGGCCCATATGCGCTATCTGCATTTTGCCGACCAGGCGGATAAGGAAAATTTTCCAAACGTGGCTCGATTGTTCCGGGCCATTTCTCATGCAGAATATATTCACGCTGGCGATCATTACCACGAACTCAGTCATTTAGAAGGTGGGTTTGTGGCAAACAGTATGGCAGCATTCGGACCTGGTGATACGAAAAAGAATTTGAAACTAGCTATCATGGGAGAGAATTTTGAAATCACTGAAATGTATCCCACATATATGGAAGTAGCCAAGTTTCAAGAAGAAAAAGGGGCATTAAGAACATTTACCTGGGCGTACGGTACTGAAAAAATGCATAAAAAACTCTTCGAGAAGGCCAAAGAATCCGTTGATAAAAATAACGACGCGGATTTGGGGCCAATCCAGGTCTGTAAAATCTGTGGATATACACTGGAAGGAGACGCTCCGGATAAATGCCCATTGTGTAGTGCTACCAAAAAAGATTTCGTTACTTTCAAATGAAACAGTTGCATAAGCGTTGAGAATAATTCAAAAGATGAATTCCGGGATAACATGAGGGTGACGAGGGGGCATCACAGACTCGCTGCTTGCGATGATTATTTGTTTGCCCCCTTCAGTTTTTCATACTGGGCAAACGATTTCCTCGCCTCTTCTTTCAGTCCCTTCTTTTCATAAAGAACACCGAGGACGCTATGAATGTCTATCGTCTCCGGAGCGATTTCAAGTACTTTTGAGTATTCATAAATTGCGTCATCTAAGGAGCCTTTTTGCTCATAAATACGGGCAAGTACCAGATGAAGAGTGGAGTATTTAGGATTGATTTCAACCGCGCGTTTCAAGACCTTGACTGCATTATCGGTCATGTTTTCTTCGTTATATACAATTCCCAGACAGATATACGCCTTAAGATTGTTTTTATTCAATGATACAGCATTTTCCCATTGTTCAATTGCCTGCTCATGTTGTTTGTTGTAATAGGAAACGAGACCCATCTCAAAATAGGTGTCTGGTTTTAAAGCGATATTCATTTCTTCGATATTTTTTAACTTATCTTTTATCGTGACTAATTTTTTTAATGCGTTGGTATCTATGGTCTTATTTTTGGTTTCGGAGAGGATCAGAGAGGGAAGTAATGCCTTTTTTCTTTCCAATAAGAGCATACCTTCCAGCATCTCTTTTTCTCCTCCCATGAATTCCGTAGATTCTTTCAGCGACGTTTTTAAGTCAAGATTTTTGTCTTCCAGGACGGAGACCTTTTGTTCCAGTGCCGTCATTTTTTGTTCGCAATCTTCTTTTGACAGGCGTTCTTTCGATAGATATTCTTCTTTTTCTTTGAGGCGTTGTTCTAATTCTGCAACTTGATTTTGATACTCCTCTTTGGAGATATAATCATTCTTGTAAGATGTTATTTTTTGTTCGTAGTCGTTTATCTTGTTATCGTAAATAGATTTTGGCACATACTCGTTTGTTAATTTTTTTTCATAAGTATCCACCGCATTTTCATGGATCTTCTTCAGTTTATCGCGAGTGAATTTTAACGTCTTGATTAACTCATCTTTTTCAGCAAGGAGATTATTATAGTAAGGTCTTTCCTTAAACAACCAGTAACATAAGAGCGCTACGGCTGAAACAGCAAAGGCAGTGATAAGAATAAAGGAAAGTTGTTTGTCTGTTTTGATAAAGGTGCTTTTTGAGAAAGAAGAAACTACCTCTCTTACATTTTCGAAGCGTTTGAATAAATTTTCAAAGGGTAATTTCATCGGGTAATACTCCTAAATTTTGCCTGGTTTTGAGTTCAATAAGAACGGTTATCCCATATCGAGTTCTGTTACCGGAGATGGTTCGCACGTGGCGTTGCTAACAGAGATTTTTTTGAGTATAAGTTTATCAGCCTCTTCCTGACTCATCGGAGTCACCTCTACGATCCTTTGATGAGTGTCATTTTTCACGCGCTTTACCAAAACCTTTGAGGAAGGCAGAACGTGTGATTTCCCGTACCGTGCCGTAAGCCGAGCTCCAACCAGAATCTTTTCTTCCGTGATCTCTCCGCGGAGAAGGGTGAGGGGTCCTGGCATATCGACCAGGCTTAACAAAAAATCTCCTTCCCGTGAAAAAGATTCGATCTTGGTATTATCCTCTTCATTTCTGCCGACAATCGCCTTTGTGTGAACATCGAATCTGAAATGCCTTCCCACCTTCAGCAGGTTGACATCATTTACATCCGCATCACAGGTATTAACCAGGTCGCGCATGCGATGTGCAAACTCAGGGTCAGTGAGTAAGCAGCCTCCGGCAGAGCAAGGATAATCTTTGATTTGAAATACATCGGCGAGCTGTATCTGGTTTTTCCGGGAACGACCACGAATCTGGAGTAGTTGTTCCCTGTCCACGATGCCCAATTTCTCAGGAATCGTAGGTTCCATATGTTTTGCGCATAAAGGTCTCAGGACAAGTCCGGTAAGATCCGCCTCTTTGTCGATAATCCTCATGGCTTCTTTTCGCTGAGACATAGGTCTTTGCCCTAACACCTCACCCGTAATAATAAAGTCTGCGCCGATTTCCCGCATATATTCACCCGCAATGCGAAAGATATTAATCCGGCAATCGATGCAGGGATTCATATTCTTTCCATAGCCAAACTTCGGTTTCTTGACAAGTTCGAGAAACCGTTCTGTAGTATTAATGACCTTGATGGGTATTCCAAATTTTTCTGAGACCTTTACTGCCTCAAGTTTACAGCTTCCATGGGACGTACAACGACAAAATACCGTAACAAAATTGAGGGCAATTACCTCGATTCCCTGTTGCTGAATAACACGTATTGCCAGGGTGCTGTCTAAACCGCCTGAAAGTAAAGCCAATGCCTTTGCCAATATCGAACTCCTTTAATGACAATGAATTTCAGTTCCTAAATCATCCTGTAATAAATGTGAAATTCTAAACCAATCCATAGGCATCTTTCAAATAAAAAATGGAATTTGACTGTTTCATAATATCATGCTAAACTATTTTCATATATTCATTTTGTAAGTAATGACTCGTTAAGTTTCTGTCTTACCTGTTTACATAGTGGGATTTATGATAAGACAACCGGCCGTGGCAGGGAGTTTTTATAGTAATGATATTACCCAGCTAAAGAGTGATATCGAAGGTTTTGTGATTAAGGATTGTGAGAAACAGACGGTGTTGGGCATCGTCTCACCGCATGCCGGATATATATATTCAGGACGTGTTGCAGGAAATCTCTATTCACGGATTAAAATACCTGATACCGTCGTTATATTAGCGCCCAATCATACCGGGTATGGCGTGCCATATTCCATATGGCCAGGCGGGCTATGGCGTACCCCCTTAGGCAATGCAGAAGTGGACGAAGAGGTCGTGGATGAACTGGTGCGTGTTTGTGACCTTGTTGAGAAAGACCAGGAGGCTCATGTGTATGAACATGCTGCTGAGGTACAGATACCTTTTATTCAATACTTTAATCCCCAGAGTAAAATCATTGTAATGGTTATATCTGCAATGAATAGTGCAGACCTTAAAACCATAGGGAAAAGTTTATCGGGAGTATTGCAGAGATTACGTCCCGATGCCCTTGTGGTAGCCTCTTCTGATATGACACACCATGAGTCACAGGCATCGGCTA
>JAUQXU010000218.1 GCA_030837935.1 Candidatus Brocadia sp. | reverse complement strand
ACCCTTTCACACAAGAATCCCTTTGTTTTCGCCATATTTTACCCTATCTCTCGGTATTATTCAACGCTCTTCATTACCTATTTCCACCTGCTTTGCCTTATTCCACTTGGCTTTGGGGTGTTTCCGTTCAAACACTACTTACTGCTGCTTATACCCATCACCACGATCTCCCATAATTATCACTTCCCCGCAGTCGTTACCTTTCTCTTAGCCTCAGCCGTCCTGGTGCCGCTAGCCCACTTTTTAGGCGAAGCTACAGAAGTGCTCTCCGAAAAGACTGGTGACCACTTTTCTGGTATTATCAATGCAACTTTTGGTAATGCCGCAGAACTGGTCATTGCAATCATTGCCATCAAGAGCGGGTTGGTGGACATTGTGAAATATTCATTGATTGGGTCAATCATTGGCAATATACTCCTTATCCTGGGATTAAGTATATTTACCGGTAGTATAAAATTTGGCGAGCTGAAGCTTAGCCCTAATATTACAGGCCCTACTGTCATCCATCTCCCTATGGCAGCCATGTGCTTTGTGGTACCCTCCGTCTTTGCGAAGGAGGATACCCTGCTAGCCCTTAACAAATACAGCATCAGTATTGCCGTGGTTTTACTCATGGTCTATTTTGTGGGTTTGTTTTATACCATGATAAATCGCGAAAAGAAGGAGGCATCTCAGGTCATCCATGAGGCCATTGAGGCCACAGCGCCCAACTGGAGCATGATAAAGAGCCTTGCTGTCCTGATTTCAGCAACGGGCGGGCTTGTTTATATCTCTGAGATACTGGTACATCAGATTGAACCCCTTGTAGAATCAACACATATCCCTCCTGCCTTTGTGGGTCTCATCATCCTGCCGTTAGTCGGTAATGTGGCCGAGCACTCTGTAGCGATCGGCAGCGCCATGAAGAACAAGATCAACCTGAGTTTGGCCATTGCCGCAGAAAGCAGCACACAGATTGCCCTCTTTGTATCGCCCATCTGTGTCCTGATTGCCGGTGCTTTCGGTCAAAATTTCAACCTGATCTTTAACAAGATCGAGTTGATCACCCTGGGTATGTCCATTGGCGGCACCTGGCTTGTCATCCATGATAACAAGAGTAACTGGTGGGAGGGTTTTTTGCTGTTATCCTTCTATCTCATCATTGCCATCGCCGCTTATTTTTTATAAGCCAAATCAACAATAAACAGGCTGGTAAAACAAACTGAAGCAACATCAAAATACAAGACCTGCAACAAACGCAAGGCTAAAGCCTCGCACTACATTTCTCTTCCGACTTGTTCAGGTTAGATCAGCAAGAATCAAAAAGTTGTTACATTTAGTGGTAGTGGCTCTGGCAGTCCTGCCGGCCCAAACAGACTGGGAAGTGATACGTTCATCAACTGGGGAAGAGACAACTTTTTACCAACGAAATCACGTGAGATTCCGGCGGTACAGCGGTTAAAAAAATACACCGCAAAAAGAGACAATCATTGATGCCTTTTGCAAAGAGACGAATAAAAGTTTTGATGAAATAAAAAAAGGACGAGATATAATAAGACAAATAGCCACGGACATGTTGTATCGGATTAGTGGATTGAGCGGAAATGAGATGGGAGAAATGATGGGGGGGGGGTAGACTATAGTACGGTGAGCCTGGGGAGAAAACGACTACGAAAAAAACTGAAAGGCGACAAACATCTTCTCAGATTACCAAAAGAGTTGAAGCAGATTTGTCAATATAAAAATTGACCTCTTTTACCATTGGTAGTATATTTATACTATATTGTCAAGCTAAATGCTGCTGGCTACTAAAGAATTAAGAATTAAACATCAAACATAATCGAAAGAGAAGATAATTTCGTATGCCGATTGAAAATATTTTATTATGGGTTGCGGTATTGATATTCGTGAGCGTCGTTTCAAGCAAGCTTTCCGATAAGTTTGGGATCCCTGTCTTGTTGCTGTTTCTGACAATCGGGATGCTTGCTGGTTCAGAAGGAATAGGTGGTATTTATTTTGATGATGCGAAGTTAGCCAAGTCCATTGGCGTTATTGCCCTCATCTTTATTATTTTCTCCGGAGGGCTTGATACCAACTGGAAAGACACCAAATCAGTTATTTTGCCGGGAGCCATCCTTTCGACGGCAGGGGTGTTAATGACAGCAATCTTTACAGGGTTCTTTGCCGTTTATATCCTAAAATTTTCTCTTTTGGAAGGTATGCTGCTTGGTTCCATAGTTTCTTCAACTGATGCCGCCGCTGTATTCAGCGTTTTAAGGTCTAAACGAATAAGCCTGAAGCAGCCTTTGAAGCCGCTGCTTGAGTTTGAGTCTGGCAGTAATGACCCGATGGCTATTTTTTTGACTACCGGATTTATCAGTATCCTGACGGTGAAAAATATGGGCATTGTCGACTTGATTCCCAGATTTATGCTGGATATGAGTGGGGGAGCTCTCATAGGTTATCTCATGGCGAAATTTATTGTATTCTTCATCAACCGTCTGAAGCTGGGATATGAAGGACTTTATCCGGTAATAATGATTTCACTCGTGCTGCTGACGTACGTAACTGCGGTTTTTCTGAAAGGTAACGGAATCCTTGCGGTATATATTGCCGGTTTGATGCTGGGTAAGGCAGAGTTTCCAAATAAAAAGATGATCATGAGATTTCACGATGGTCTGGCCTGGCTTGCGCAAATTGTTATGTTTATAACATTGGGGTTGCTTGTTTTTCCTTCACACATTGTTCCATTAATTGGGGCAGGGTTTTTTCTGGCGTTTCTTCTTATGGTAGTTGCTCGTCCTGTCAGCGTATTGTTATGTTTATTGCCGTTTAACATAAATATGCGAAAGAAAGTTATGGTTGCCTGGGTTGGTCTTCGTGGATCGGTTCCGATTATCCTGGCGACATTTCCTTTTATGGCAGGCATCCCGCAGGCAGATACTATTTTTAATATCGTATTTTTTGTCGTTATTGCGTCAGTTTTTATCCAGGGAACGTCTATTCCGATCCTTTCCAAAATGTTGAAGCTGGACGTTCCCTGGATAAAAACGAATTATCCCATTGAATTTGAAAAGACAGCGGCTTTCGATGCCGAAATGATAGATGTTATTGTTCCATTTGACTCAGAAGTGGTGGGTAAGAGGATTGGCGATTTAGACATTCCTGAAAAATGTCTTATTATTCTTATTTGTCGGGCAGGTAAATTTGTTATACCATCAGGAGATATGGTTATAGAAAGTAGTGATGTTTTGCTGGTACTAGCAAATACGGCTGATTTTTTGGTTTTTCAACAAACTCTGGCGCGTCTTAAAAAAGAAGGGTAACAGTGCTTGGGGTCTGGCCTTTACAGATTATCCGAGAATGACATTGGCCCAGCCAATGTATGCTGTATATTGTTTATTGAGAAGTAATTTATCGACATATAGTGCGGTATCAGTCGTGTAAGTGTATTCCCGAACAGCCTGTAAAGGCCTACCTCCCCCCCGAACTTGTTCCGTTATTTTATAAGGTCTTTGAGGATATTGCCTATGGGCGATTCCTTTCCCTGTTTATCTTTATCTCCTTTTTTGGGTAGTCCTATCTTATCGCCTAATTTTTCCAGTTCTCTTTTGCCGTAATATTTCGCCATGGTAGTGGTTACATAGGGTATATCCAGGACAGGCACTGGTTTGCTGAGACTCCCCGTAATCGAGATCGGTAGTACCATGCGGCTTTCCGGATTAAGAAGGGCAGTGAGCTGTCCTGTCTTTTTGGCTAACCTCGCAGAATATTCCTGAGAAAGAACGATCTTGCCCTTAAGATTAAGCTTATCGGCATTACAGTCAACCAACCCATCTATGAATGCGTCAGTTTCGGTTATTTTGACCGTATGAATATTATGCAAGGCGACCTTCTTTAAATTAATTTTATTTCTGGTCATAGAAAAATCACCGTCCATGGAATCAAATCGCGTGATCTTTTGTTTTTCCAATTCGCTGCCTTCCTTTTCAGCAAACATGGATACCCCCTTTATACCGAAAAGCGATTCCATTACTGTGTCTACAAGGTTTACATTCATAATTTCTCCATGATCAAGCCGGAATGATCCGGTGGCATCGATAGCACCTTTCTGTGTATCGTCTGCTGAACTGTTTGCCGTAAAAGAACCGGAAAATATTCCTTTGAATAAACCCTTGTATTGTGTGAAGGTATCAACAACTTCCGCCATATTTATATTCGTAATAACCGGCTTCATGATCCATCGAAGTTTGCTGGGCTTTACTTTGCCCTCCATGGAAATATCTCCCTGAAAGGCATGGGCCTGAAATCCGTGAATGCCGAGAACGTCGTTCTGGTAGTCGAACTGCGCCTGCATCTTATCGAAAGCGGCGGCCATAACCTCTCCCCTTTTAATTTCGAGATTGCCGCTGCCCTTAATGTCATTATTTTTCTTCTCGGCCTGAACTTTCATATCCATGAATTCGAAAACACTTTTTGAAGGCGCGACATCTTTGCTACTGCCTGTTGCCTGAGAGACTTTTACTGAAAGCCTTGGGGCTGAGAACTGGAGATTGGCAGATAGATCTCCCAGCGTCCCTTTCATAGAACCCCGAAAAGTAAAATTTCCATCAGGTTCGTATTCTTTTAACGAAGGAACTAATAATTCCCAACCCTTCATGGATGTATCGTCGGTTCCAATCGCAAGATCAAAATTTGGATTGGTTAAACCAGTAATTTTCCCGGAGGTTTTAAGGGACATGTTGTGCATGGTAATAACACTTGGGTCTACCTGAATATCGTCTCCGGCCTTGCTTGCCTTGATGGAAATCTGACAAGGAACGAGTTTGGGTTTGTGGAATGTTTCCCCATACTGGATATCCAGGTCTTTCATCTCCATGTTACCCTGTGCCTGGAGATGAGCTATATTTCCCTTCATAATCATCTCCATGCCCAATAAACCCGAAAAGCTCACATCCTCTGGCAAAATCTCCTTAATTGACGGGTAAAAAGCCATGATAAAGTCCGGATTGAGACTCTCTGACCGAAGTGTAATATCCATAAAAAGCTGTTTCATATCTACGGCGTCACCCAGTGGGCCCATTGTACCCTTTATTGTGAGATTTTGCTTCGTCCCTTCCGGTATACGGGCTGCCATGTGCATATGGATTGGATTGTCCAATGCCACATCGGTAAATTGTATATCTAACAAATCTATGGTATTCGTTACTGTAGTTCCCTGCCTGATAAACTCATCGATGAAATCGATCTTGCCCTGATTCAAAGTAAATTTGGAGACCATCAAACCTGCAAAAAGGGCATTCCCATTTTTCTTCTCAGTTTTTCCATCCCCTTTCTCAGTTTCGCCATCTTTTTTCTTCGTACCGTCCGTATCATCATGTTCATTTGCAGGAGAACCCGTTAAATCCTCGAAATTATATTTCCCCTCTGCATTTTTTATCAGTCGCACCACGGGTTTATCCAGGATCAATTCCTTGACTTGAATCTGTTTCTTTAACAGAGGAAATAATTTTATTTTTATGCGCAAATGTTCCAGATTCAGAAAATCTCCCTTTCCAAATTCCGGATTCTCAGCAATACGGAGTCCCTGAATCTCTGCCCCCAATCCTTTCAATATGGTGAGTTCTATGTTGCCAAAATCCAAATCTCTCGCGAGATGTGGTTTCGCGATGTCAATAATTTTTCCTTTATATTTATTTAAATCAATAACGAAGGGTAAAACTATTGCGCCTACTAAAAAAATAAACACAACACTCAAAACAATAATAATGATCCTCTTCATGTTTTATACCCTCTATAAACATTGATTATTAAATATATCGTTCCCCCTATGGCGCCCGCAAACCAATATAATATAGCAGGATTCGGGTATTTTATCAAGGAAAACAGAAGTGCCCTAATAAGCGCCGGCTGGGCTTGTTTCTGGGTTAGAAAAAGTATCTTTTCCATTGGCGGGCAGGTGAATACCAATTTACCCTTCTTTATGAGCACATGGTAATTGCAGAAGAATTTAAACAAAACTGTTGACTGTACTGATAATTTCTTTGTATAGTCAGTTAAGTTAGAAGTATTCATATATATGAACAAATTGAACAGGTAACAGCTGTACTTCTTTTCCTATTTTGCAAGGCTTTTAGGAGGTTTTATTATGTTCAAATCTAAATTTTCGGCATTATTTCTTATAGCAATACTTTTCATCGGTTGCTCGACAGTGCCAATAACGGGAAGAAAGCAACTTTCTTTCATACCGCAGAATCAACTTGTTTCTTCAAGTATCGAAAGCTATCATCAGTTGCTATCAGAATCAAAGATTTCCCAGGATGCACAAAAAAAGCAGATGGTTGTTGATGTAGGAAAGAAGATAGCAGCATCAGCCGAACAGTTTATGCGCGAAAATGGGATGGAAAAGGAACTACAAACCTATCATTGGGAATTTAATCTCATCGAAGACGATAAAACCATAAACGCATTCTGCATGCCGGGAGGAAAAATTGCTGTATATACCGGAATACTTCCCGTTACACAAGATGAAGATGGCCTTGCCGTTGTGCTGGGACATGAGGTTGCACATGCGCTGGCGAATCATGGCGGCGAAAGAATGAGTCAGCTTCTCATCGCACAAATAGGTGCGACCACCTTATCTACGGCACTCAGCAGTCAACCAGGGCTAACCAGGGAATTATTAATGCAGGCATACGGGGCGGGTGCAAATATAGGTGTTCTTTTGCCGTATAGCCGTAGTCACGAATCGGAAGCCGACCATATTGGTCTTATTCTTATGGCAAGGGCTGATTACGACCCTCGAACTGCCATCCCATTCTGGCAAAGAATGAGTAACCTGGGAGAAGAAAGGCCGCCTGCATTCTTATCTACTCATCCAGCGCCTGAAAAAAGAATTCAAGATATTCGCAATGAACTTCCTGAAGCGCTGAAATACTATAAACAGTTTTAAATAAACCCATATTATGAAGTCTTTCTATAGGAAGAAATGGTAGGATTCTTAACCCTGAAAAATATCTGTGCATTTTATTGAGGTAGGGGTAAGAACTCTTCTCCCCTTTCAAAAGGCTGCGCTCCCCCTTACCCCGAAAAGTACAATGGTAAAGACCACGCCTGCATAAAAGAACCCTCTCTCTTAAAAATCTCGCAGACAATATTGGAAAGAAAGACTCATGCGACGTTTACTCCACGATGCACTGCGCACCACATGTCTTTTTATTACTTCTTATTCCATCTCAAACTGGCCTGCCTTATGAAGGTATTTGGGCTGGTTGAGTTCCGATATTCTTAAGATATATTCAGCATCTGATATCTTCGTGTACCAGTGACCAGTGGCACGGGCCGTGTTCGTTATGGCAACATACAAGCCGACGAGCATAATGGCATAAAGACCGTAATGGATCTTCTTACGATCCCCAACCAGTTTCATATCCAGTGAACCGTTCACCGGACAGGCATTGACGCAGTCGTAGCAAGCCACACATTCATGGGTCAGGACGTGTTTCTTCTTCTCTACAAGGATGTGCATAGCGCATGCCTTTGTACATTTCCCGCAATCAATACACT
>JAUQXU010000217.1 GCA_030837935.1 Candidatus Brocadia sp. | reverse complement strand
ACAGGTACTGGATTTGCTATAGAATTAAACACTGGTGAGTATTTCTGAGCCATACGGATGAGTTCCTCCTTCTGTTCTTCGGGTATATCCGCGTCGATTTTGAAGTACACGCGGATATTCTCATAGCCGACTTTAACGTCTTCTGATATTCCAAGAAATCCACGGAGATCTAAATCTCCCTCTAATCTGGATTCAACTGCCTTTACTTTGATTCCTTTGGCTGATGCATGAGCAATCAGACTTGTCGTCAGACAACCCGATAAGGCAACGAGAAGATATTCGACAGGGTTAGCTCCTTGATTCTTTCCCAAAAGAACAGGAGGTTCATCTAATTCAAACATCATAGGATCCCGGGAAGTATCCTCCTTGCCGGCACCATAAAAATCTTTAATAGTCGCACGATTGTGTGTACCGTCGATCCATTTATTAGTTGCCCGGAATTTGAACTTCGCAATTTCTGATTTTTCCTTAATAAGTTCTATCGTACTGAACAACTGAGCGACATCTACTCCGTTTACTTTCTTTTCCTGCGTCATCCCGCACTCCTCCCTTCTTGATGGTCCAATATCTCTCAATTATACAATTCCCCACCTAACATGGATTACATTGCCTATAGGCAGTCTTTTATTACAGATATCATAAAATTTATCTTGTTACAATATAATAATGGAGGCCATTTTGTCAATAAGGATATGGTTATAAAACTGCTCAATCAAGTCTTTAATGTGATTGGGAAAAAAGCATTGTCCGATTCGTATTTACCTAAATTCATGTTAAGGAATTTCAAACACCCCCATAATCCCCCCGTAAACAGGGGGACACAGGGGGTAAAAGTCGCCGAAGGCCTAATTTAATCCTGTAAATCCTGTCAAAAATGAAAACTCCTATGTTATCCTGAATAGGACATATTCCTTGATTTTGACGTCAAATTCTGATATTTTCATAAAAATGGAAAAGGTATTAAGATTATCACCTATATACGATATTCTTCAAAAGGCCGAACATGGCGAGCGATTGAGTTTCGATGATGGTATTCGGCTCTTCAAGTCCAACGACATCCTCCATATCGGCCATATGGCAAATATCGTTCGGGAGCGGAAAAACGGTAACAGGGGATATTATATTATCAATCGTCACATCAACTACTCCAATATTTGCAAGAACCGGTGTAAATTCTGCGCCTTTAGCAGAGACAAGGAAGAGACCGGTTCATATGAAATGGCTTTGGAAGAAATCATGGAAAAGGCCATGTCTGCGGTAGAAGAAGGTGCAACGGAACTCCATATCGTAGGTGGATTACACCCGGATCTCCCATTTGATTTTTATGTAAAGATGATTCATGAAATTCGCGAAAGCTGTCCTGGCATACATATCCAGGCATTTACTGCAGTAGAAATTGAACATCTGTCTCAAATAGCAAAACTTTCTGTGCGCCAAACAATAAAAGAACTCAAAGAGGCAGGACTGGGTTCTTTACCGGGAGGCGGCGCTGAGGTTTTTTCCCCAAAAATCCGGGAGCAATTGTGTCCGGAAAAACTCAGTGGTGAGGGATGGTTGCAGGTAATGCGTGAGGCCCATGCCCTGGGATTGCGAAGCAACGCAACAATGCTTTACGGTCACGTCGAAACACCCGAAGACAGGATCAACCATCTTATGAAGTTAAGAGAGCTTCAAGACGAGACTGGTGGTTTTCTGGCTTTTATTCCGCTGGCATTCCATCCAAAAAATACTGAATTATCAAATAGTTCTGGTACTACAGCCATGTTAGATTTAAAAGTCATTTCAATAAGCCGGTTGATGCTCGATAACTTTGACCACATCAAGGCATACTGGATTATGCTGGGAATCAAGCTGTCACAGGTTTCTCTCTGTTTCGGAGTGGACGATATTGACGGAACGGTACAAGAAGAAAAAATTACCCATGCCGCCGGAGCGGAAACGCCAGAGGCCTTGTCTGTCCGCGAAATCATCAAGCTGATCAGGGAGGCTGGCCGTGAACCCGTTGAACGGGATACACTGTATAATCCGGTAAAAAGAAAACAACGGAACGTCATGCTTCAAAAGGCATAGGGCTACATTAACGGTTAATGCTTTATACTTAATTTCTTTACCATTTTTGCAAGAAATTACGATTTACGATTTACGAATGACGAATTATGATTTCAAATCCCAAATCATAAATCGTAAATCTAAAATATTTTTGTTCTGGTTTGTCCATTTTAGGAGGTTTTTATAATCAATGACTGAGTTTCCAAAACTCTTCAGCTCATTTAAGATAGGTTCTCTGAGTATGAAGAACCGTATGGTGATGTCCCCTATGGAAACCCATTTATGCGATAAAGAGGGTTTTGTGACAGAGGAGCTTATCGCCTATTACAAAGAGCGCGCTTTGGGCGGAGTGGGTTATATCACCATGGAAAATACGGCCGTAGACCCTTCGGGCAGGGTCAATGACGGCATGTTATGCATATATGAAGACAAATTTATTCCGGGTTTAAAAAAACTAACGGACTGCATTCATGCAGCGGGCGGAAAGATTGTCATACAGTTAAGCCATGCTGGAAAGGAGGCGTTGCCCTATTTCACCGGTTTAAAGCCAGTAGCCCCGTCTGCCATTCCGAGTCCTTTAACCAAAGAAATGCCTAAAGAGTTAACGATTGAGGAAATCAGGGACTTAATTACCAAATTTACCGAAGGTGCTGCACGCGCTATAAAGGCAGGATTTGACGGTATTGAAATCCACATGGCGCACGGATATCTGGTGAATCAATTTCTTTCCCCGGAATCCAATGTGCGCACAGACAATTACGGGGGAGATACTGTCCGTCGTTCACGATTTGCCAAAGAAATTGTTGAAGGTATGAGAAAATGTACTCCCGAAGGTTATCCTGTAATTTGCCGAATCAGCGCAGACGAATATACCGATGCGGGGCTGAAATTGGAGGAAAGCAGGGAGATAGCCAGGATCCTTGAAAAAGCTGGTGCCAGCGCTATTCACGTTTCAGCATGCAACTACGCATCAGCTTTTTTTAATATACCATGTTATTATTTGGAAGAAGGGTGTTTTATCCATCTTGCAGAGGGTATCAAGTCCGTTGTAAAGATACCTATTTTGGCCGTTGGCAGGATTTTGAGTCCTCTCATGGCCGAAAATATATTACAAGAGAACAAGGCCGACCTCATTGTGCTGGGGAGGACCCTTATTGCCGATCCACACCTTCCCAATAAGGTGAAAGAAGGCCGGCTTGATGACATACGAACCTGCATAAGCTGCAACCGATGCATTGAAAGTATCTCGGATAAAAAGCTTGTATGTAC
>JAUQXU010000216.1 GCA_030837935.1 Candidatus Brocadia sp. | reverse complement strand
ATTTGAAAACCCCCCCCACCTCAGTCAACCGCCAACTCATTGCTAAAGGTATCGTATCTCTTGATGCCTTATATGACAGACTCAAAACCCGTTATGGCTGCAACCAGAGAAAACAACTTCAAGAATCACCAACGCAATACTCATAGCAAGGAAAAACTCCCAAAACTAAATCATCAAGCCACTCCCAGTTACTATTCCTATCAGGAAGTTCATGGGAAAAAACACAACTTTATCTTCTTCTGAGACTATCGTACCCATGTCATTGTATCGAAAGAGGAGTCCCGCTCTCCGTTGCGAAAACACGACCTCTACGAACTACCCCACTGGCTGTCCCATTCAACATCTCAGCTAGACTCAAGGCAAGGCCTAGGCTGCACGAAAATCTCGATATTACCCCATGATGCACCACGAGACACAGACTTTTTCAAAGAGACTCATAATCTCCGCATTACTGTTGAACAGTATTTCAGTCGCCTTGGTGATTTGGAGGCTGAACAAACCACCCATTACAAATTACAAATTGTTCAAAACCAGATGGCCATTACTCATTTATCGGTGAGTCTTGTTGCCTCGGATGCTGCTCTCCTTCTCAAACAACCCACGAAATCCATTCCTGGCCAGGCAATTCCCTACTCAACCGTCCTGCAATCATTCATTCCTTACCGACGAAAGCAATTTTGCAGAAGTCTTAATATCACTATGTATTCATCGATAGAAAATAATTGTTTTCAAGTTTTTAACCCGACCGACTTTGATTTTAATTATTTTCCAATTTATTGCAAGTAAATTGCAATGAAGTCTTAATCATGTATACGCTAACAACTTGTGGGTATCAATCACTTTTTAAGTCGTACCTGGGTCGTCCCTGGGTCGTACCTTCTTATTGCGCTATGGCAAAACAGGTATCGGATTTCTTACTCAAGATATGGTCTGCTAACCTTCGATAGCTCTTCTCTTGTTATCCCGTACAGTATGGGAATACTTCTGTAACATAGCCAAACTTGAATGTCCTGCCATACCTCGTCCCACAACTGCGGCAACACCAAGATCGCTTTGAAGTAAACTCGAAAAGGTATGTCTTTGTGCTGTAATAGTTCCTCAACGAAACCCTTTGTGGTTCACAGCATAGGCGGACTTGGAAGGGTATGTTTTTCAGATTCCGTTTTATGGATAGATATATCCTTCCGGTAATATGCCTAATCGAAGCATGTACACCAGCCAATAGGAATCCCATTTGTCATCCGTATATTGCGTGCCAGAAGACTGCTGCATTTCTGCAGGTTTGCCACATGTACCTTGTATTTCGCCTCCTGTAATTCGTCCACCAATGGAAAAATTTCGATTTTACAAGCAAATCATCGGTAAATGTTTTATGAAAACGTTATGATGGGATGGCAGGGAAAGACGGAAACGTGTTCTTCTGAAGCCCATCGACAAAGACCGCGATAAGGAGGACGAACAACTATCCGGGTGTAACGAACGTGAACGTAGAAGTAGCCTCGTAAAAGATGAAAACCACTGGCTGAGCCCGTCAATTATAGGTGAAGGTAAGATTCTTTTACCAAGCCGGAAACGACAGCAATAGCCAAGGGATACCTAATGCAACTCGCCATTCCTTGATACCACCAAATAGTTTGTATCTGATTTGATTTTGAAATGGCAAGACCATTACGAATACATTACGAGGTTCCATTATATCATCTGGCCTGCCGGGGTAATGAGTGGAAGGTAATATTCAGGGATGACCATAATAAGAATCTGTTTCTTGAGTTGTTGAATGTTGGAAAGTAACATGTCATCCTGCATTGTTACGTTCTCATGGATAATCATTTCCATCTGCTTTTAGAATCTCCCCTCGCCAATCTGAGTGAATTTATGAGTGGTTTAACATTAGCTACGCATCTCATTACAATAGAAGACTTTTAAAGGAGAAAACCAAAATTTATGTTGTCGAGTACCCCCTTTTTAGATGTTTGCCTTTTACAACTCCATACGTTGCACACGTTATCAAATAGCAACTCAATACTGTGGACAGCGCCAACTCAGGTGTAATTATAAAGAATAAGATGGCAGCAGAAAATTCCAGCACCATAGCCCAAATACCTTGCTTAATACCAATTTTGCCAGTAATATTGAAAAAAGGGATTTTGCTTACCATAAATAATCCCAACGCAAAAGTAATAAATGGCAAAAGCATTGCAACCATATTTGAACCATATCTTATTTCAACAAAATGATTAAGAATGGCAAGTTGTGCAATGGTTCCCCCTGAAAGCGTACTGGGTAATCCTGTAAAAAAATGTCTTGGCATGGTAACACTTTCATCTTTTTGTACGTTAAATCGCGCCAATCGAAGGGCGGTGCATATCATAAAAAACAAACCAACGCCACACAAGAAGACCACTGGAAAATTAGCGCATGTCTTGATCATAAGCATAGCAGGAGCAATACCAAAAGTTACCAAATCAGCCATTGAATCTAATTGTGCCCCTATCATGCTCGTGCTCTTCATCATGCGGGCCAATCTTCCATCAAAGGCATCCAGTGCCATGGCCACCACAATCAACCATGCTGCGATCTCAAGCTGCTGGCTTGAAATACATAGGATAGCAAAAAAGCCACAAATTATATTTCCCATTGTTACCATCGTGGGCAACATTCCTTTTATTTTCAATTCAAACCTCCATTAATAGTTCGGATATGTATAACTAAATACTGTTTTCTTCATTTTATATTAATCTAAATATTAGAAACCTAAATATAGCCCAACAGCATCCCTTATTTGGAGCATAAAAATGAGTATGTTACATAATATTAGATAACCACACAAAAATTGTGCCTAGAACACAGAATAATTTTCTTTTGAGATTAATTTTATAATTGTTTTATACAACAACAGTTAAGACTATATTAAGAATTACGTAAATTCCAATTTGTCAGATTGTCGCGCAAAAATCGCAGTATAATTACTGCATCTATCAGGTATAATTACTGCAGTAATTAAATTGGAGAAGTTAAACAAAGTATTTGTAAAAATTTATTATTTCTGATAGTATTTTTATTTCTATGATTCTCAAGGGATTATCCATTATAAGATATCGTGTTATAATAATATTTTTATGTGTTCTTTTTGCTGTCATTTCCATTGGATGCGCTGCAAGGCGTTCAGAGTTGAGAAACATGGCTGCCGTTTCCCGGTATTTTGACAGAGATGTAAATACTGTATGGGATGCAGTTACTCAATCCGTTGAAGGAATTTCAATTGAAATCAAAGATAAGGAACAGGGATTCTTGAAGACTCATTGGGTTAAAGATTGGTCTGCAAAAAAAACTACGGGATTATTTCTGGAGGAAAATTGGCAAGGACGCTACCGTCTCCTCATTAAAGTGACTGGTGAACAGAATAAAAGTTATGTTTCCATAAACACCCAGATTGAAGAAAAAGCACCTGGTGGTAGCCGTGCATTTAGATGGAACCGTATCACATCAGACGGTACTCTTGAGCAAGATTTTTTAAAAAAACTAGAAAATATCCTTGATAGCCAATAAACTCTCCGCACCGGAAAACCCACAACCAAACTTCCTTGTTATTTACAAGAAAGAAAAAATTAGCAATGTCTGGAAATTTGTCCAATAACAGTAAAATAATTTTATAAAGATGACATATTTTAACCATTCAGCAAAATTTCTCATGACACCAAAACAGATATTCTTTGCAGGTATATTCTTATTTTCTTTACCATGCATCGCGGTACCCTTCATTTCGAAAACCGTAAATGCTCAAACAGAAACCGAACCGGCAGAAAATTTTCAACTCCAGACTTATCTAACAGAAGAACAAGCCCTTGCCCTTGTATTTCCCGAGTGTGAGGAAATTGTAACTGATGAGTTTATTATGACTTCTGAAGAAAAAAACAATCTTGAAAAACTTCTGAGCAGAAGGCTCTATGAAGATGGATTTAGGGTATATGTGGGAAAAAAGAAAGGCGTTATCCAGGGGTATGCAATTATTACGGAGGAAATTGGCAAATTTCACCCATTTACTTTTATTGTAGGAGTAACCCCGAATGGAAAAATCAGCAATATCGAAGTCCTCGTTTATCGTGAAAGTCGGGGTGGAGAGATTGCAAAAAAACGTTTCCTCTACCAATTCCTTGGCAAATCTTTTAAAAATCCAATCAGGATAAACAAAGATATAATCAACATAACAGGGGCCACCATGTCAGTACAATACATGTGTGCGGGTGTAAGAAAGGTGCTTGCCGTCGTTAATACCTATTACCTTAGTGGGAAAAGAGATGCAAATACCATCAAACTGGCCAACAAATATACGGTGATGTCAGAGAAAGAAAAACCCATAAGCGTGGCAAACAAATCTCAAACCACACAGGATAGTAAAACTGACATTCAAAGAAGCACAGAACACAGGACGGAGACTGATTGCAATCACAAGGAGTTATCTTCTGGTGTAAAACTGGCGAAACAAACTCGCATGATTATGGGTACATTTGCCGAGGTATCAGCATACTCACATGATGAGAAAACTGCAGGGAAGGCTATCGAAGGGGCGTTGGATGAAATGGAGCGCATGGACCGCATTATGAGTAATTACAAAAACAATAGCGAACTTTCTCAATTAAATAAAGAGGCGGGAAAATCCCCTATCCCCTGCCAGGAAGAACTCCTCGATGTGATCTTACAATCACAATATTATAGTGAACTCAGCGACGGTGCTTTTGACATCACTGTCTCACCTGTCGTTGCCCTTTGGGGATTTTTCCACGAAAAAGGGCATGTACCCCCTGACAAAGAAATAGAA
>JAUQXU010000215.1 GCA_030837935.1 Candidatus Brocadia sp. | reverse complement strand
TTGCGGACAAACCGGCTTGATCTTAGCGGGGAAGAGATATCAAAACTCCATAGGTCGCTGACTACCGTAGAGGAAAGTTTTGAAACTATGAAAGGCGACCTGGGTTTACGGCCAAACTTTCATCACACGGATATCCCTACCGTTGCCCACGTACATGTCACGGTATTAGACTATCATATACTTGCCGGAATATTAAAAAAGTTCAGAACTGCGGAGATTCATCATGATTGGAATACGATTCGTAACATCCTTGCTACGCACGTCAGGGTAACAACCACCATGAACACAGAAGACGGCCATGTTATTGATGTCAGAACCTGCACAACGCCTACGGAAAAGCAACACATGATTTACCATAAACTCCATATTAAACATACACCTTTGGGTAGAAAATATCTAAAATCATCCATGAAAACTCAAAGATGTAGTGCCGAAAAATGAAGGGCGAAAATTGTAACCGCCAGATATTGCAAGAGATACGATTTTTACTTGTTGAACTTGGGTTAAGAGCGTAGATAACGTACTTAAGGTAATGGGTTCATTTCTTGGTTTCACATCATCAAGGAACCAAATCTTTGATAACGGCGTATCCATCTTTTCAAATCTGTTTCCTAAGTTTATTCTTGGGCAATCTTGATATGTGCGAAAGGGATTGGGTTGATTAGACCAGTCAAGGATGTGCCGGTCCTGGTAAAGCTTTTCCCAACTATGCTTCGTAGCCTCATGGTATTCTCTGATGGATTTCATGTAAATTCGTTACAATTGATACCCTCGCTTTGTTATCATATAATTCCGATATTGATAGGTAGTCGAATTGCCAATAATAATAACGGTCGTCATATCAATAGGGCAGGATGTCATTTTGTCAAGTGTCGTAATGACAACAGATTCATCCTCCCGAGATACGCTTTTCACGATGCCCACAGGGGTAGATGGAGATTTGTATTGGAGGATAATGCTGGCAGTTTTCTCAATCTGCCAGTCCCTTTGCGAACTCTTGGGATTATAGAGCACGATGACAAAATCTGCCTCAGAGGCACATTTCACGCGTCTTTCTATGGTCTCCCACGGTGTGAGCAAGTCGCTAAGACTAACAACAACATAGTCATGCATAAGTGGTGCACCCAGTACAGCGGCAGCGGTATTAGCAGCAGGAATACCCGAAATAATCTCTATAGGTAAACGTATATTTTCCTTAGAAACCACTTCCAGCACAAGTCCGGCCATGCCGTAAACACCCGGGTCTCCACTGCTGATGATAGACACGTCTTTCCTGCCAGGGCTTCTTGAATTGCCAGTTCTACACGCTCAATCTCTTTGCGCATGGCTGTAGAAATGACCTGTTTGTTTCCTATAGTATCTTTTACCAGATCAATATACAGTTTATAGCCAACAATCGTTTCAGACTTTTTTAGTGCATCTAATGCCCTCTGGCTAATCTCGTTCCTCGCCCTGGGGCCAATGCCTACCACATAAAGTTTTCCTGGGCGATGGCCACTGTCACCCCTGGATATTTCTGTTTTTTTTAGTAATAATTTGGTCTTCCTCCCCGAAAGAAGCGCTGCGGGTTCACATACCCCCACACCCCTATTTTTTCTTTAACAAAACTTGATTTGCCATGCTCT
>JAUQXU010000214.1 GCA_030837935.1 Candidatus Brocadia sp. | reverse complement strand
GAAGAGGTTATATAAGCCTTTAAATTCTATTTCAACGTCACAAAACCTTTATTCTTCACAAAAATGCTTACCGGCCTGTCTGTTTCTATGAATTCGTCCATAAGCGCCATAAACTCTAAAACAGAACTTACCTCTTTTGTGCCAACTTTAGTGATTAAATCGCCGGGCCGTATACCAGCCCGGTCTGCCGGGCTATCGATCTCAACATCGACGACTAATACACCATGGTCACCTTCGAACCCCAGTGATTTTGCAATTTCCGGTTTCAAATCATCAACCACCAACCCGGAAGAAAATTTCGTAGATTCGTCGGGTTTCCGGATAGCAACATACGTTTTACCGGCAAGGTCTTGTGGCTGCCGCTCCACCATAACCTCAAGAGCGCTTTCTACACCGTTTCGCATGACCTTCACGATGACTTTTGCATCTACCTTTGCACGACGAATAGCATGCTGAAGGTCTATAGTGTTTTCGATTTTTTTCCCACCTATCTCAGAAATAATATCCCCCGGAGAGATGCCTGCCTTTGATGCGGGAGTATCACTCCACACCTCCAAGACGAACGCACCCTTCTCAGCTGTTAAGCCGAAACGGTGAACAATTTCTTTTTTGTCTTTTAGGCCCAGCACTCCAGCCAATTCGTCATTAATATCGTGTGTTCCCACACCCAAATACCCGCGCACCACAATCCCTGTAGCCATGATGTTTTCAACAGTTTCTTTTGCAATACTGGCAGAAATTGCAAATCCTACACCTTGGAAACCACCAGATCGGGTTGCAATGGCAGTATTTATCCCAATTAACTCACCCCTGAGATTGACGAGCGGCCCTCCACTATTGCCAGGGTTAATGGCAGCATCGGTTTGGAAAAAATCTTCATAAATAAAAGGAAGTTCGAACGGAATGACATGGGTTCTTCCCTTGGCACTGATAATACCTGTAGAAACTGTTTGCTGATACCCAAAGGGACTCCCTATAGCAATAACCCAATCCCCCACTTGCACTTCTTCAGAATCACCAAATTCGAGTGGCAGGAAATCCTCCCCTTCTATTTTAATAACTGCAATGTCTGTATTCGGGTCGGCGCCAACGAGCTTGACATGCTTGTATTGTTCCCCGTTATAAGTAACCACAGTGATTTCCTCTTCAGAAAAGCCACTCACAACATGGTTGTTCGTCAAAATATAGCCGCGTTCGTCTATAATAATTCCCGAACCGAGCCCTTTTTTAGGCATGTTTTCAGCGTGGGGGTCACGTTTGGGTGGAAAATTTTGAGATGGCGGCGATGGTTCAGTTTCCTTACTATCCTTCGATAACTCCTTTTTCTCTGTGCTTAAACTGACAACAGACGGGCTGACCAGTTGTGAAACCTTTCGAAAGGTTTGAATAAAAGGTTTTGTGGCCTTTTCAAGTTCCAGGAGTTCTTGTCTTAATCTGTCAATCCCGGCATTTCTGGTTGCAAAAACAAGGTGACTCTGGAGAAAAAATAGGGAGGAAGTTACTATCCACCATAAAATTAAGATTTTTACACATTTCATTTTTTATCCGTGGGGAATTTCAGTTTATAAACTAAAAATCCGCTACCTGCAAATATACAAACATCTACAAAGAAAGTTAAAATAACTACCCTTTTCGCAAACACAGGATCATTTGTTCTATGTACCCTTGCGACCGCATAAAAGGTCAAATAGACAATTGAAATATATGCCATACATATACCGAGAAGCAGGAGCATTTTGTTCAAGGTCTTCATTTTTGACACAGCCAAATTGAACCATTTCTATCCTTACGAGGGAACAGATGCGGACTCAGTCTTTTCTTTCTACCCCTTTTCCTGTCTAATTTCATTAATCTTCAATCTTTCTATCCTTTCAATCTTTTTATAATTATAATTTAATTTTATACAAACACAAAAATAAATTTTTAGTACATCGGAACTTTTTTTGAATTATATATGTTTATACAGTTATAATTGTTCTCCTTTTAGCAAGCTGATTTTTCGCTTTCCTCCTTTTCTTCGAAAATCAGCTTGCTACTCCTTTCTCTTACACGTAAATATCTAAAAAAGAACCTATCGGTTCCTTGCGATTGATATTTTTCTCATGTATAGCTTTAGGCCATTCTGATGTTTGAACATTGTACACCGAGGTTGCATTTTTAACATTTTCTGATACCTGAATAGGTATATCGTTTTTTTTCTGTATCTTTTCTATATTATTCAATAAATTCGCTCTTTTAAGTGCCGATACATTATTCGTACGATTATTCATTACATCGTTTTTAAAATCAATATGGTTAACGTCCTTTTTAGCTTCTTGAGCAGATAATCTTTTTATCTGCTCAAGAAGCCTTGATGCCGAGGGGTTTACATTATTTACCATACGTCCTCTCCTTTAATGACCCTATAAAACAAACAATTCGCGTAATACTTTTCTAGCGATTCTTGTACCTAAAATAGCCGCATTTATGTTACAAATATATCTTTATTCAACACCATTATTGTGCTGTTATAGTCGTACCTTGAGTTTGTCAAATCAGTTATTTAAACAGCTAATTCTGTTTTCTTAACTATTTTATAATTAAGAACCTACACCATATGAAATTTTTTTTAAACTACTTTTTATCCACATATTTTCCCCCTAAGGGTAGGGTAATTATCTGCATGTTTTTCAGCTATAGATATAAAAAAAATTCTTTACCATAATTTCATCATAATTCATGGAGGCGTGTTGTTAAATTCAACCAAAATGTATATAATAACTTTGTTGAATTGCTTTTTCATGTTTTACGTAGTATAATTTGTTTATTAATTAGGCCTTCGGCAACTTGTATTTTGTTACCCCCTGTGTCCCCCCGTTTACGGGGGGATTATTGGGGGGTGTTTGAAATTCCTATACGTTAGATTAGGCCTTCGGCTACTTTTTCAATATAGAGCGATGAGCCGCTTCGCTATACAAGCACAGCTTTCAAATTCATTAACATTAAATTCTTATAATAAGGGGGCGAAAGGATTCGACCGGACAAGTTGAGGTATAGGTGGCGTATTGAGGTTGTCAGGCGGCCTCATAAAAAACCTGGCAAAATGATTTAAATGCCGAATATCCAATGGCAATGGCTGCTTAATTAACAGCCACGTTTCATTAGCCTTACCTGCGTGGTTAATGAAACGACGATCAGCAGGTTAGTTCAGTCCTTTTGCTAAGTGGGGACTGAATGAACCCTTAAACTTAGCTGGTTATCGGAAACCCTGTCTATTGGGGTTCTGGATGACGAGATGCAAAAAATAGACTATGTACGTAGAAGCCTATGCTGAAATGTCTAGGGACGCGGGTTCAATTCCCGCCGCCTCCATTTCCTAAGTAACAATAATCCAGCAATTTACTGATTTTAACACCATAAAATACCGCAATTGTTTATAAAATACGCTTGTTTCGATTTTATAATCAGAATTTGTAAGCATTTCTAAAATGACCATAGTAGAATATTAAATTATTATCATTGCACCAGGTGTTTTGGTTTTGGCCTTAACTATATCATCCCTCTTTATTGACAAGGGGTCTATCTCCTTTGCAGGGCAGCCCATACCTTCTAATACCAACCTCGTCTCCGCAACATTATTGTCCTTATTTATCATATCCACGCATATGATAGTAAACTCTAATCCCGTTGAAACGGCTGGTTGTAATTCCCTAATATGGTAAAAAAGTGAATTCTTATCACAGATAAGAACAACGTTATTATCTGGATTACCAATAGCTGCACCGATTGCAAAAGGAAGTCCTGCCCCTGGTATGTCCCGGTCATCCATGATAAAAAGATTTTTATAGATGGCCTTTCTAAAGAAACAAGATGCCGCAAGTGATAACTCTTTTCCATCAACGATAAAGATATCATTGCCGGAAGAAATATTTTTAAGTGAAGCAAATATTTTCCCTGCATCGTTAGACTCTTTTGACAACTCTCCTGCTAATAAGTCACAATTTTTATAGAAATCATCCCTCCATGTACGGAAAGCGTTTTTATTCGTTTTCGCTTCTCGTTCAAAATAGGAGAAACTACTCCCGGGATCTGCATGTACGGGACAAAGATTAGGAATGCTGTCTGCAAAAGATGACGGATCAATTTCTATCTGGATAATACCCTTTAAACGCGAAGAATTTTTCATCGCAGAAAGAATACGTTCTGAATAAGGATCGATTCCTGCAATAATCAAAAGATCCGCCTTATTCAACAATTCAATTCCTGATGTTGAATTCATGAATAATGAAGCATCACCAGCATAACAATTATCATCGCCACAAAAAACTCCGGAACTGTGTATTGTAGTTATAACAGGTATTCCCAGTTTATTTGCGGTCTCTTTCATCTCCTGATATCGACCGGGACGTCCAAAACCCTGACCTAAGACAATAATAGGCCTTTCGGACTTTTGGATCGTTTCACAAGCTTCTTTCAGATAAGAGGAATCTCCCGCTATGGGACCTCTATACATCGTCCTCTCAGCAGGAGGCATTATACTCTGCCTTTTCTTTTTTGTAAGTACCTTGTATCTAAACAATACATCCACAGGGATATCGATATGTACCGGGCCTGGTATACCTTGCCACGCCTCCCTGAACGCCCTGTAAATCATTTGAGGTATTCTCTCCCAGGTGTAAACGATGGTATTCCATTTGGTGATAGGGAAAAATATTTCATCCTGATTGCAACCTTGTAAGTTTTCCTGATGAGGTTTTATTTTCCAGGTTTGAAGCTGTGGGGCAATAGACAGAACGGGCAGATAATTAAACCACGCCTTTGACAGCCCCGCAATTTCATATATGACCCCGGCCCCTACCGTTGACATTGCTACGCTTGAGCATCCTGTAGAAGCAGTATAGCCGGACGCCATTATAGCTCCGGCAGTTTCACAGCGTGGGACAGTTAAATTAATTTCCGGGAATTTTTCAAATGCATCATATACTGTGCCGATATGTTCTCCGGATATAGAAAACACATGTTTGATTCCACATTGAACAAGTACGTCTAAAAGCAATTCCCCCCCAGTAATTATTTTCATTTTTAAGACCTCCATTTGGCCATTATGTTAACTCTCAATAAAGCTTTCCTGATATAGGTAAGATTAAAGAACAGCTTGCTCCATCCTAATTTCATTATCAATAATGAACTCTTTAATACCTTAATCGGGTTTAAAAGCTTCAGTAAACCATCAAACTCAATAAGAGAGAAACTCGCCAAACAATCCGGAAAATTGTTTTTGTCAGTTATAATATCAATAAGCGCCGCTCTGCCTTCATTTACCCCTTTTTCGTACGCGGGTAGTATGTCCTCGACCTTATCCACCCGTGTTGCAGGCAAGCCAAATCCACGGGCTATTTTTGAGTAATCAATGTCAGGAAGCATAGTACCAACAAAATTTCCTGCAAACATGAAATACTGCATAGCCCTGATCATATTCCATGCTGAATCATTGGAGATTATTATCATAATAGGTAAGTTTAGCCTGCACATGGTCTCGAGTTCCTGGATATGGTACAGGAATGACCCATCTCCACTTATCAGCATAACCCGTTTCCCCGGTGATGCCAGTTGAACCCCAATGGCATAAGGTATCCCACAACCTATTGCGGCCATGCCAAATGGATAAAAGGACTGCCGTGGTCCCAGTGAAGGCGCATACGTAGCAAAAAAAACCGGCGTGTTGCCTCCATCCAGTACCAAGACCAGATCATCCCTCTTTATGACTTTCCCCAGCTCCTGTATGACTTTTCCCTGTTGTATAACCGGCCACTTTTTATTGATAATTTTGTTAAGTCTCTTGTATCGACCCTCTTTAAGATTAGAAAGATATTTTGCCCATGACCTCCATGCAGGTTTTCCGCAAAAATCTTCAGAACGCAATTGCTCTGTTAGTTGGTTAAGAACAGTTTTGACATCCCCCAGTATTGATATCTCGGGAGATACATTCAAACCAATCTGAAGCGGATCTATATTGACATGAATAAATTTAATCTTATCAGACCATAAAGGAGGAAGACCAAATCCATCTAATCCACAAAAGCTTACTCCCAGCGCGAGTACAATGTCGGCATCTTTGATAGCTACGTGAAAGGCTTCACCCGTTGTATAGGCCGGCCCGCCAAGGCAATACTCATGATCTGAAGGTATCGAGCCGAAACCACCCATTGTTGTAGCAACAGGAATCTTAAACGCTTCGATAAAACGGAGAACCTCTTCATAGGCCTCAGAGACCTTCACTCCTCCCCCGCAAATAATGAGAGGTTTTTTTGCATCCTTAATACTCGATGCTGCTTTTTCAATTCCAAGCTTATCTCCGGCCAGCCTTATAGGTCTCGCTTCGTTTGTAATTGGTGAAGATGGTGGTGAGAATACGGTAGTGTCAAAAGAGGCGGTTTTCTCTAATAATCCGAATGGTATATCGATATGTACCGGACCTCTTTTATGCCTTGTGCTCTCAAATTTTCCCTTCTTTATAGTGTCTGGAATACTCTCAAGTGAATTGATCCGTTTCCTCCAAATGGTAACCTCATGATACACTGCATTTTGGTCAAATCTGTATCTGTTGAACCCTTTATTGTAATCAACTTCATCATCATTGCAAATTGACAGAGAAAGCAAAGGGGTCTTATCAGCCCAGGAATTTGCAACTCCGTAAATCTGCGATAATGATCTGCCATTGTCATCAGTTAATACAACGGCAAACTTCCCGGAGCGCCTAATGTAACCATCTGCCATTAAGGTCGCTGCCCCTTCAGTTCTCGCAATAATTACAGGTATATTCGTTTTCTTTTCCAAACATGTTCTGAGAGGGCTAAGTCTGTCTGAAGATGTAGTAAAAACATAACTGATTCCATTGGCAACAAGACTTCTCGCGATGAGTTCATTACCTGAAATATCTTCCACGTTTAAATCTCCCAATAGTTTAAATTACCTATTTATTTCACACTATTACTGTAAAAAGTCCCCTCTTTTCTGATACTCCAAGGCAAAATCAGATCTTTGACGATCCCACAAATCGAAGGGATTTTTAACATCACGTAGTGCTGGCCGAAGCTTTGGAAATTGCCGTTTGATGACATCCACCATATTGGTGGTGTTCACATAATCGAATCCCCACCGGGTATAAAATTCTGGTCGATAATGTTCGGTAAAAAACCGGTCGCTAAACAACCTTCGGGAAGCGTTTAAAATAAAAACCTGAAACTGAGTTTCACTGATCACAAAGCCATGTGGCCGTGAGAACTCGGCGAGGAGACCAACCAGAAGGTCTACTTTTTCAATGTCGCTGTCATAAACCTTGCGCATTTCTTCCACCAGCCGTTGCTGACGTTTCAGCTCTGCTTGTTTTGCCTGAAGCTCATCAGCGGTAAGATTGGGTTTATTACGGAAATCCCGCGATCTGTTGTTTTCAATTTCCCACACAAGCTCTTCGTCAATAAAATCAGTAAAATCCTTCAGAGGTTTTAGTTGCAGTTGCCGGCGAAATTCATTGAACCTCGGGATCCCACGCTCCCGATCCCGAATAATATCCATTGCCGCAAGGTCAATTTTACCTCCGGGTGCCTGAGGCACCGTAAGTTCAGTCATAAAACGGGGAAAATTTTCGAGGGTGAGCTGCCCACAACCGGTAAGGCCAAAAGATAATGCGATGCTATCGATCCCGATTCCCCGTATAAAACGTTTCGAGCCTTCCCGAACAGTATCGACGATGGCGATTTGATCCTGAACAGTTTTGATCCCCGGTATTTTACTTTCTAGCTCTTTACCACTAAATCTCCGCACCTTACCTTGAGAAAGGACGTCAGCATCATACATTGCTAAAAAATCTGGTATGGTGGGATGGAGTCGATAGACAGAAGTAAACTCCTCCGTTAAGGTGAATGGTACCCCAAAGTGTTCCGCTCTTGGCATCCCCATGATACCTGTCTTAGTTACCGCCAGACTGACTAACTCGTCTTTACGAAAATCCTGCAGTGTAGCGGTGAAGTTGTTGATAGCTTTCTTAGAGCCTTCCCTGGCTATGCGCATGATTTCCTCTTTAAATAAGGAATCCCCCTGGGGGCTGCCCAACAAGCCCTGCCAATTGGTATGCATTGCCATGTCCCCCAGTCGATTGTAAAGAAGTTGAGGTGTCCATTCAATGGTATGAATTTTGGCTAGTAATGCAGAGATGATCAACCTTGCGGTATCATAAAGTTCCTCATCACTCCATGTTGCTGCCCCACTTGGAGGGGTAGCGTTTTGCCGCAATTGATCAACGATATAGTTATGCTCTTTAGAAAACATGGTGTGCATCAAACTAATGCCCATCCACCAGTTATCTGCAAAAGCTGATATTTCCTGGTCACCAAAGCCTTTTGGGGGATTAAGTCCAACTTCGCTGTAAGAGGGAAGTAGCCCAGCGTCCGATACTTTTAACTTGGCTTTATCTTTGGGATCAATCACCCTTTTTTGCGTTTCCTGATCCCACCCGTAAAGCTGCGAGGCATCCCACCAGAAGGTCACCGTATTTTTCCATGTTTCCACCGGAATGTTTTTTAAGCCAGCCAAACCTTTTTGGTCATCGTGGGGAGTTCGCGCCACCTCCCAACCACCCTCTTGCCCGACTTTCGTTAAGTTTTGCAATTTGCTTTCAGAAACGGAAAAGGTATTGCTATTGTCGTTCCATCCATCACGGTTATGAGAAAACCAATCATGGGTCATAAATTGTATCCAGGCAGAGGCCCAAAGATTAAAAAACGGCGCTGCGTGATGGTTAAAGGGGTCTTTTCTCACTAAAAGTCGTTCACTGATAACGCGGGGATTAGGGTCACCCGCATCCTGCGACGAAGTCACGTTACGATGGAAATCAATGATAGATCTATTAGCGGTCTCAATGGTTACATTCCGCCCAAATCGTTGCCCGACGGCGCCCATCAATGGGTTATCAAAATCGTTGCAGCGGCCATCGAGGGTTCGTGCCCGGTAGACTGGATTTTTCAAGCTCCTTTCCCCGCAAGACGAGCCATCCTGCATCGCCTGCCAGACAACCCGCCGTTCGTTTCCTGTTTGCTGGCCCCGATCACCCCATGCACCATTGGTATCGTGCATATTCGTGGCCACAAGATTTATACGGAACTTTTCTAACTCGCCTAACGCGGCAGCGATACCAAAAGCTTGAGTTAATTGATGTGCGGCGGTATCATAGCGGGTTCCCGTAAACCATTGCCAAAGGACCCAGGGGCGATCCTTATTGCGTTTCACTCTGGGATTCAACTTGGCTGCGATATTTGCTACATCAGATTTTTCTTCACTTACTTCGATCCCTGATTTTTTGCATCCAATAAAAACAGATAAAAACATACATGAGATTAATAATATGCGGATCATAGTGCTCTCCACGGTAAAAAGATTTACAATAAAATGAATGATTTTTAAGGAGAAGTTACTTCAGATAATCTGCTGTATGTAGGGGCTTCTCTTCCCTGTTCGTTGTCTCTTTTGACATTATCTCCACGTGCACGAAAGCAGGAGCATCTCTCACCCATAAGCTTGCTAACTGGATAAGAGATGTTTCACATATGTTTCATATAATTCGCCAAAGAAAAAGGACGTAAATTTGTTTTTAGTACTGAGCGCTGTCTTGACATCAGGTGCATTACGAACCCGGATAGTGGCCAATTGCCTGGTAACATCGTCTAAATGTATACGAATAATACCTTGACCTAATACAGGGTCTTGAATTGTATGCCCTTTGTAAATTGTAATGAAAAGGGTTGTATAATCTTTCCATATTTCCCAGATGTCAAAATCAGGGTCATCCCGAATCTCTTTATAGCCGTCTAGCAAATAGGGTTGGCCATCATCACCGAAAAACTGTAATGAAAAGAGCATACGTTTCGTATGTATTTGTGGGTCTTTGATGAACAAGTTAAACCTCCCTTGTTCGACCATGCATTTCATGTTGCCCATCTTTATATGGCCTTCTGCACGAGCATCATGCATGGGTTCAATCACAAATTTATCGACGCTGTCTATGTATATCGTTAGTTTGAAGCTGATATCGTTCCCTTCCTGTTTTCCACGCTTTTCAGCTTTATTATACTCTTCGGGTGTTTTTGCATTTGTCACGGTCTCTGTGAAATAGCCATTCATCTCTGTAGTAAATTCGATACCTATAAGAGGTGAAATAGTCGACATGGGGGGGAGGGCACCTTCCCTTGGTTTCTTATTTATGGTGGTATCCTGAACAATCAGGTCAGCGATTCGTTCAGATAAAGCGGAGATATTAAAAAACGGATTCACTCCCAACGAGGTGGGAATCATTGAACCATCGGCAACAAAAAGTCCATTATGAACTGCGCCTGCTGTATCTTGTGTTGGATCAAAAACTCTCCCCCGGTGATCAACAACGCCTGCATCAGCATTTTTGCCCATAGCACAACCTCCCAACGGATGAACCGTAATTATATTCCGGCCAAAGAAGGGAGTCCACCTGGGATTCTTGATGTAAGTGCCTCCAAGCGCTTTCGTTAGTTGTTTCATTTCGTCATCAATCTTTTGAAAGATTGGTTTGGACGGCGCTGCACCCCAGTGAATACGTATCTTCCCATCAGGATCCACGGCGATAACACCATCTGCGCTATCATGCCCTATTCCCAGATATAACATTGAATGGTTCAGGGCGCCTTTTACATCATAATGTGCAATATCTCTCACCACCCGTGCAGCTTCTGATGCCTCATCAATGACACTGAAATCGGTATCATGGCCGGCAACTGCACTAATCTTTAGCATGGAGTACCGGGTGAAGTCTACGAAGGCTCGAGGAAAATCACCCTCTTCTATGATGTAACGGTCTTTCAGATCCAGTTCTTTACTGCGGTAATCGATAACAGAGAGGATCAAGGGGCCGACATGGATCTTCGAACGGTTATCCCGAATATTACCAAAACCGAGCACATCAGTTCTCTGATCATTGTTATAACCTACTCCAAACGAGTCCGCATTCCCGGAAAAATAATGCCCAAGTTTATCAGAAACCGCAAGACCACGATCACGGGAATTCAACAGTATCTGCGTAGAACCCAAAGTACCGGCAGCTATAATGACAACATTTGCATGGATAGACCTGGATTTTTTGTCCTCCGAATGAGAGGTACAATGGACAAAATAACCACCGCCATCAGCTTTACTCATGTAGTTGACTTCCATTTCCGTTATAATGAATGCTCCCTGACTTTTCGCAAAAGGAAGATAATTCATGTATAGTGTATTTTTGGCCAGGACGTTACAACCGGTCATGCAGTCGCCACACAAAATGCAAGGCCTCTGATGTACACCAACATGATTGGGTTCATTATCATATTTTTCAAAATTAACTGCCAGATTCAGTTTATAGTATTTACCAGGACGGTCTTTGGCTGATTTTTCATGGGCTTTTATTTTCCCCAAAGGTGGACGATTGTCAGGGTATACAGCACCCTGTAACATGCCATTCACTTTTTCATAATATTTGTTAAGTTTGCCGTTATCCCGGTCTTCACGAATCTCATCTGGCCATCTGGGATTGTTAAAGACATCGTCGTCTGGTTTAAAGATGACGTTCGCATTAATTAAAGATGTCCCACCAAGACCACAGCCCACAAAAACATCAACGTCCTCAGTTACACGATAGTCATATAATCCTAATGGATTACTATCTGAACGAAACTGTGCAGTTACTTCATTTATTTCATCAGGAAACTCGCCCGGTATCCACTCTTTACCTCTTTCGAGAAGACAAACCTCATATCCTGCAGCTGCCAATCTCGCTGCAGTTATTGAGCCACCATAACCTGAACCAATGACTATAATTCCATAACGATCTTTCAGTTCTGTTATTGAATTAGATAACTTTGCGTTCATTGCGTTCCTCCCGGTATAAAAGATTAATACTTTTTATCACTACTTAGTAAATGGCAGGATAATATGATAGATTGCCTATTGCGGCTACGCAACGCTAAGGGATATTTGCATGTGAGAATTCAGTAATCTGTCCCCCCTTGTTTATGACCGCCAGTCTATAATAAGGCGGTTGATTGCCTAACCTTCGTATCCCACATGAGGCAGTCTGGACGATTACAGGACTCTGTCCCCACCATGCATACGGCTTATTATGGTCAAAAGTTTCGCTGTACCTATCGTGATATATCCTGATCTCATGATTTTTATCTTTCTCTATCCTAAATTCAATATTCCGGTGGGCGTGTCCTGAAAAAACAATGTCTATTGACTTGAACTTACGATCCGCTTCCTGTTTTACCAGATCGCCCTCTCTGTATCCCATACAGAGATAAAAGAACTCGCTCAGATAATAATTAATCGTTCCGTATGTCAGATTACATTCCTTTTCAGGAACCCACCCTGGTCCTTCCTTTCTTTCAACCTCCCGCAGGGTATCCATATCAACATGTTCGGCTGAGTTGATTGGAGGGGCGTGTAAAAAGATGAAATTTCTACCATGAGCACCCGGATTCTTGCTCACAGCTTTCATGACTTTCTCTAACCATACTATTTGGCTCCAATTGTAATAAACCTGTTCTGGATCAAACGCCTTTGAATCGGGAGCTCCTCCCAGGATATTATCCTTTACACCTATTTTCTTGAGGTATTTAATCTCTTTCTTATCCAAAATTTGCCCAATGAAAATATCAGATCCTGTATCCATGATTATAAAGCAATGGTTTCCATAGTAAAAGGCATAGTCAAGGTATGGGTTTATATATCTGAAATAATAATGAAGTGCGCAAGCTTCAGCATGGAGGGGATTGTCTATAATGAAGTCAGCTATTTTACGCGTCTGATATCTTATAAATTTATTAATCCCCCATGTTACTATTCCTGCAATTCCGGCAATTATAAAATGAGAAACGTAATTTGCTATTGGATTTACCTTTTCTCCTATACCTATCAATCCTAAAAGCGGCAAAATATGCATAAGCCAGGTTCCTATAATACTGCCAAGAAACTTTTCTAACTTTATTTTCCATTTATCGCTTTTTTTCAGGGCGTCAAGGTTCAATCTGTTTAAGGCATCGTTCGTTATCTCTTCTGCCAATTTTGCCCTCTTATCCTCCGGATATTCGGAAGAATCAAAGGATTTGAATTTATAATGTTTAAGCTCTTCTTCCTTTAAGCCAAAACTGTCTCTATTGTACTTTGAAATATTTGGGTCGTAAGGGCGAAGACGCCAATCGTGATTCCCGGTTGATGTAAAAACCGCTATTTTTATACCGGGATTATTCCGTTCCTTTTCCTTTCCTGCACCGGTAATTATGTTAACAAAAGTTTTCCAATTGTTTTCATCTAAAATTATTTCATCCTCCCAACCATGAAAGGCAAAATCTACTAAATCTCCTGTAATTACAACAAAATCGAGTTCACCCTCCTCAGCCATACTATTTGCTCTATGGATAAACTTTCTCAGGTTATGGTTAAAGTTAATGTATCTCTTTGCGATGTCGTCTCGACTTATCTTCTCATACTTTACTTTCAAGACTTCGTCGAGGATCTCGTCATTCCGCGTAGCAATATGAAGATCGGTAACCTGAATGAATTTACAGCCTTCTCCAAAACTTTTAACAAATTGTACAGAATGGTAATTAACCCTCTCCCGCTTTTCTGATCGGTCTCTGTATACGAGGTCGTAAAGACACGGGGGATATTTTCCTCCTTTTTGAGGTAAAAGAAGAGTTTCATAACCTTCCACACTTTCAGAATCGATACCGACTTTGATTTTCCAATACCGGGTATTCTCACCCATTACGTTGTAATGGAACTCACTAGGAATAATCTCTCTTGTATCGTCTAAAGTATTGAAATCGGATAGTTGATACCAATGAGTAATCTCCTCAGGTTCATCGTTAATAGACAGGGGAATATCTTTTTTATCTCCGTCGCCTTTATGAGAACGTCGTAAATATAAAGTTCCCATAAATTCATCCTTCAGGGGCACCTTACTTTTCCCGTATTGTCCGGCAATTATTAACGAAAACTCCTTCTTTTGCCTGAACTCCTCAATGGAAATAATCTGTGGGCAACCGAGGTTAGGACTTATGATTAATGGAAAATCGTCTATTTTTGTCAATTGAACCTCATTTCTTTGAGTAATTATACCTTATATTTTTAATAACCTGATATCGCTACCATAGAGATCAAATACAGGTTTTCCATATTTTTCTACTTTTTAAATACCCTGAAAACAAAAAAGCCTTACTGCAAAGATGCTCATTGAAACATCTTCGGCAGTAAGGCTGTCTTTTTTCTTCAGTGTCTTTCAACTACTTCCTTGTAAGCTTCAAGACCCTTTTACTTTGCGTCCCCCGATCACTCAGGGTTTACCTTTATCGCGATGTATTTTTTATCGATACTGTTAGTCAGTGTGACAGAAAAATACAATATAATCACACCCATGTCAAGAAAAAATCTTGAAACAATTTTTAACAAGCAATCATTTTCATTAACTCTTTTTCGCCACCAGGATACAAAGGCACACAGAAAAATCTTCGTGTCGTAGCGACTTTGTGGCAACTTTGAATTTCCTTAACATCAAGAGCATTCAGAAACATTACAGAAAGACCAAATGAAATCCCGAAGTTAAAATTTATTGCCTATGACATCAAAAGTAGTATAATTTGAAAATTAAAGTAAATGTTCTATGCGAACATTTACTATTGAAATAGAAAAGGATAAGAAATTTTATATTGCTCAATGCGTAGAACATTCCAATTGTTTTACACAAGGCAAAACTATTGAAGAAGCTATAGAACATATTCTCAATATTAAACGCCAAAAATTAAACATTACTTTAAAGGACTCATTAGTTAACGCTCTTTAATAGGTTCAACCGTTTAAAGCAAAATTACCTTACCCAACCTTTTCTAAAAAGGAAAATACCTTATGTTGACAGCTTATATTAATGCGGCTATGCAAAAAGCACATTACGAAATCTTGCCTGACAATGAAGGTTATTTCGGTAAGATCGAAGGTCTTCAAGGAGTCTGGGCGAATGCAAACACTCTCGAAGACTGCCGAGAAGAACTAAGAGAAGTCTTGGAAGAATGGATTTTATTAGGCATCAAGATGGGTCATACTATTCCTTTAATTGATGGAATAGATCTCGATATTAAGAAACACAACTTAAGAAGAGGCGATATTTGCCTATGCCTGTTGAATTTAAAAATAAAAAGATCACCGTTATGGGGTTAGGATTGTTTGGAGGTGGGGCAGGTGTTGCTCAATTTCTTGCAAGACAAGGCGCTCAGGTTACCGTAACCGATTTGAGAAATGCAACGGAACTCGCCCCATCCATAAAACAACTTGAAGGCCTTCCTGTTTTATACAAACTCGGGGGGCACTGCGACGAGGATTTTATCAACGCAGACATGATTATTATTAATCCCGCCGTACCAAAGGATTCACGGTTTATACAGATTGCAAGAAATAACCACGTGCCAATGGATACGGAAATAAACATCTTCTTTCAATTATGCCCTGCCCCTATTATCGGCATCACCGGTAGCAACGGGAAGTCAACCACCACCACCCTTACGGGCAAAATATTGCAACAGACTCAGCGCATGACGTGGGTCGGAGGGAATATCGGGAAATCACTCCTGCTGGAGCTTGAGGAAATAAAACCATCCGACATCGTAGTCCTTGAGCTTTCCAGTTTTCAGCTGGAAGAACTCTATAACGCGGGAAAAAGTCCTGGCATCAGCGTTGTGACCAACATATCACCCAATCACCTCGACAGATACTCAAACATGGAAGAGTATATCCAGGCGAAGAAGGGCATTATATTACACCAAAAACCGGAAGATTATGTCATCCTTAACTACGACGACCCGGAATTAAGAAGGTGGGAGAGGGAGTGTAAAGGCCATGTTTTGTGGTACAGCACAAAGGATACGTTAACAAACGGCGCTTTTGTAAAAGGGGATGATATGGTGCTATCCCTGGATGGTCCAAGGATAGCAATACCGTGTATATCCAGAATCAAGATACCCGGTATCCATAATCTCCAAAACATCCTGGCAGCCTCCTGTGCCGCTTATCTGGCAGGTGCAAACAGCCAGCATATTGGAAATGTTGTCACTACCTTTACCGGCCTAGAACACCGCCTGGAGTTTGTGCGGGAGGTACATGGTATCCGGTATTACAACGATTCCAAGGCCACCACACCAGAATCGGCCATGGCCGCCGTCACGGCATTCCAACCGCCGGTAATACTCCTTGCCGGTGGCTACGATAAGGGAAGCAATTTTAAGGAATTTGCCGAGGTATGCGCAAGACACACCAGGGCCGTTATTCTTATTGGGAAAACTGCAGAGAAAATAAAGGAACTCATCTTACAGAAAAAGGCACAACAAGAAACCCCTTCACTATTCACACCAGGCACCTTTCAAGAGGCATTTCAACAGGCGATTACCCTGGCAAAAACAGGCGACATTGTATTGCTTTCCCCTGCCTGCGCAAGTTATGATATGTTCCTTAATTACGAAGAACGCGGAAGGCAATTTAAAACTATGGTACAAGCCTTATAACCACATTACAACAAACATGAATTCTTATCATTTAATGTAGAGCGAAGAGGCTCTTCGCTCTACAACCACAGCTTTGAAATTCCTATACCTTTAAATAAATGATTGACAAAGGCTTTTATCTCGCTAATATAATACAATCTGTCTGGAGCAAGAATAAAAAATGTTTTAGTAGCTCAGATTAAATTTACTATACCTTTCAACAATAAGGCGAAATCGTTTTTCACCGTTAGGGATATTTCATCTTAAAATTTTTTCTTCTAAAGCGATACCATGCTATTGCAAATAGTGCTGTTTTTTGCGGGACTGGCAGGACTCTATTTTGGGGCTGAATGGCTCGTCAAGGGGGCATCAAGATTCGCCTCTTCCTTCAATATCAAACCCGTGGTTATAGGACTCACGATAGTAGCTTTTGGCACTTCAACACCTGAACTTGTTACGAGTGTAATAGCCGGTATCAATCATTTAAGTGATATTGCCATAGGTAATATCATCGGAAGCAACATCGCCAATATTGGCCTTATATTGGGGTTATCGGCACTTGTTCGACCCCTCACCATTGACATGAAACTCCTTTACCGGGAGATGCCGATTATGGTTGGTATCTCAGGGCTTTTGTATTTTATGGGATGGGATGGTACGTTGAGTCGTCAGGAAGGCTGCATACTCCTTGGTTGTATTTTTGCGTATATTTGCTATGTGTATCGTGTAGCCCTCAAGGAAGCAAACTCTGTTGAGCAGGAATATAAAGAGTTTATTGGAACAACGTATGATAATATCAAAAAGGATATATTCCTGATTATCCTGGGACTTGGGGCACTCATAGGGGGCGCACATTTCCTGGTTCATTCGGCAATATATATCGCCAGAGTCGTGGGGATCAGTGAACTTGTTATAGGGCTTACGGTTATTGCAGCAGGTACATCGCTCCCGGAACTTGCTACATCAATGGTTGCCGCCATTCGCAAGGAATCTGACATAAGCGTGGGCAATGTACTTGGAAGTAACATCTTTAATATCCTTGCCGTCCTTGGGATTGCCGCAATAATTCAGCCCCTGCAGGTTAATACTGCTTCTCTCGTCATCGATATGCCCGTCATGCTCATGTTCAGTATCTTCCTGATCCCTATGATTACCTGGAAGTTTGTCCTTACCCGTGGACAGGGTGCATTTTTATTGCTTGGATACAGTGTCTATATACTCTGGCTATTTAAGTAAATCCAAACACGCCGCCGCAACCCTTTCTGGTTTTATCTGAGTCATGCACCGATGATCTTTCGGGCATGCCTTCAGATGACATGCAAGACAATCTACATCAGCCCGTATTACCTGCCCAACTTCTGCAGGAGTGTCGGTATACCGCGGGTCATTTGGCCCCATGAGAGTAACCACAGGCCTTTTAAAGGCAACGGCAATATGTCGTGGACCTGAATCAACGGTGATCAATAAGGCACATCTCTTGATAAGCGCATTCAGGACGTCCAGAGAGATAATTTGATTTGCCAGATTTATCAATTTTGATTTTGCTGCCTGCTCAATATCCATTGCCAATTTCTTTTCATGGGGTGCGCATACAATGGCTATTGTGCAGTCCAATTGGCCACTTATAATGTCCACTGTCCGGGCAAATCCTTCTGCTGTCCAGCATTTTGAAGAGCCGTATGCCGCTCCCGGATTTAAGAGGATAAGCCGATGGCCGCTGTTCAGGTGGTATTTTTCAAAAATTTCATCCACGCGACGCCGGCCATTTTCCGTAATAAACAATTCTAAATCTTTCGAACGCACTTCACAACCAACAGCTGTGCACAAACGCAGGTAATAATCCCCCATATAGGTGGAAAAAAATGTCCATTTTCATATAATCGATTTATTCCATGGGTAAGAAACCATGAACGTGCATCCCTTTTATACCCCACACGCCGTTTTACAGCACCTAACCAAAACATGAATGCAGAACTAAAGGAATTAGGGAATAAAAAACCTAAATCATAGTTTTGTGACCGTATGTGCTTTATAACCGAAAAGGATTGTGTACCTCCAGGCAGTCGATCTTGTGAATCCAAAAGGAATAATTCATCAAACCAGGGAGCGCCTTCAATGAGCTTCTGGATGTAAGATTTTAAGGCAAGTGTTATTATTGCATCCGGAAAGTTTTCTCTGATACAGCGGAAGGCAGGCGTCGCCATAACAACATCACCCACCCAATTGGGAGAACGAATAATGATTTTATTTATATTTGTTGGTTTTTCCAATTGAATTCCGTACCAGAAAAATGAATAGTAAAATCTGTCCTGACGGGTGCAGAAGCTCGAATTAAATTTTACAGAAACAGTTCATACGTTGTCAAGGCAACTATAATATTACGGCAAGATTACTTTATGCTGCTTTTTCTATTGACAGTGGCTTTCTTCACCAATATTATAAATTATCAGGTAATAGGTTACCATCGTCTGGGATTATCTGTCAGCTATCTTTTTTTTCCTAATCCCTGCTCCCCCTGTCTCCCCCCGTTTACGGGGGGATTTATGGGGGGTATTTGAAATCTCTAAATATCTAGCTAGATTATGCCCCTGTACGAAATTATATCACTCATAGGTTTTATCCTGGGTACCATCTTGCACATAGTTCTCTCAATTCTGATTGTGCAACGGAAACACAAGACACGGAGTGAACTCATTTTTCTCTTCCTCGTTATCAGTGTGGCTATGTGGCATTTCGGGAATGCCATTTCTCTGTTTAGTTTTATCCTGTTTGGGAAATATTTCCTCTCGGTAAATTTTATTGCCGCTGCAATTTCTTATGCAGGAATTGGTTTCATGCCCAGTTTGCTACTTCACACGGCGGTATCCTTTCTTTTTGAGAGCAACCCGCAGATAAAAAAATCTTTGCAACGGCTTATCGTTATGGCTATTTATCTTCCCGTTATTCCATTTTCCATGGTTATAAAAAAATTTATAACCTTTGAAGATCCCTATTTGATAGCAACCACATC
>JAUQXU010000022.1 GCA_030837935.1 Candidatus Brocadia sp. | reverse complement strand
AGTGACCGTTTCTACATTCGAATTCTCAAGGGCCCCCTGGTAAACCTCACCGGTTCCTTGTTCACCAGGCACTGAGACTATCGGGGAACCTGATGCGATAGTTTCTGCATACATATTTCTCCCAAGGCTATCCAAACCTGCCGGGTTAGGAAAATTTGCCAGCATAATTTGTCCCACATTCTGAAGGGTGCTATCGGAGCCTTTTATGAACACTATTCCATCCGTTCCAATTGAAATTTCTTTGGCGTCCTGAATGGTAATACTTGGTGTCAATGGCAAACCCTCAGCGGTTACAATCTCACCCTTACTATTTAATTCAAATGCACCATCCCTTGTATAAGCAATAGTGCCGTCCGGCCGGCTGATTTGAAAGAAACCGTTGCCCTGAATGGCAATGTCCAGAGATCGATTCGTGGTTTGTGGATTCCCCGGGGTAAATACCTTAGTAGTAGAAATTGGCCTTACACCGCTGCCAAGTTGAATACCTGAAGGTATCTCGAAGCCCTGCGCAGATTCAGCGCCTGCGATATACTTTTTATCATAGAGGAGATCCTGGAAGTTGACCTGACTTCTCTTAAAACCCGTAGTATTTACGTTTGCCAAATTATTGGAAACATTATCCAGGAATAGCTGCTGTGCCTTCATACCGGTAGCGGCAGTATATAACGCCCTTATCATAAAAACCTCCTTTTAACACGTTTATGTTGCAAGATTAACGAGTTTTTTTAGTGTTTCATCGATGGAGTCGGTTACCTTGTAACCAAATTGATAGCCCCTCATATTGGCAATCATATTGACTAACTCGTCTATCGCATTTACATTAGATCTTTCCAGATAACGATGAGCTATTTTAGCATCAGGTGCAGCTTCCGGCACCTGTGCAGTATCTGATAATTTGTAAGCACAACCTCCGAATGGTTCGAGAGTAGTTAAATCAGAAACGTTGACCACCTTTACCTTCCCGATTTCCTTGCCGTCGGCAGCAATACTTCCGTTTTCTTTGACCGTGATACTTTTTGTATTTTGGGGAACTTGAATCTCACCGCCATTGCCTAATAGATACCATCCTTCAGGGGTAATTATCTTCATGTCCCGAGATAACATAAACTGCCCTTTTCTTGTATAACATATACCATCGTCTGTTTTTATGGCAAAAAATCCATCCCCTTTTATAGAAATATCAAGATCATTATTGGTGTATTCCAATGCACCTTGTGAAAAATCTGTAGCAATAGTGCCTAAACTGCTACCAATACCTTTCGTAGTATTCGTCGTATCTTGCGACTGTGAAATATAGGACTGAAAAACAGCTACATTTTTCTTGTACCCAACGGTATTTATATTAGCTAAGTTCCGAGCTATAACTGACTGATAGTCACCTTGACTCATCATACTCGACGCCCCCGTATAAAGTCCTACAATCATATATATCCTCCGTGTATGAATAAAAGGGTTAAGCACTTTGCTTATAACTTAGAACGCAATCTTGATACCAAATACCCAAACAAAACTTCACAACGCATTCATTTCTTATAAAATACTTCAAATTAACAGTTTCTGTCATTTGTTAAGCACATCCTCACTGAAGTTTACCCACGAATATTCTTATATGATTGAATAAATATTTCATGGTTAGTTGAATAAAATTTCCTAGCAGCAAAAGGTCATGTTCAAATAATTTACACGTGTTTAAATATGACCCATGGATATACAAAGCAGTAATTATACGGCCGCTGTACGTGTATGGAGCAATGAGTATCTGACTTTAAGACATGCAACGCCAACAGTTCACATGAGTAACTCATGTGAACTGTTAGTATTCTATTTTGTTATCTCTTGAGATTAACAACCTCCGCCAGTATTTCATCGGCAGTAGTGATAACCTTTGTATTGAGCTGGAAGCCCCTCTGGGCTGTAATTAGTGATGTCAACTCTGTTGCCATATCAACATTAGACCCCTCTAAATAACCGCTAGCAATAGAACCAGCACGACCTGAATTCGGGTTCGCATAAATGGCTTCCCCAGAGGCTGGAGTTTGTTCGTATAAATTATCTCCAGCCTTTGTCAGGCCGTTGAGGTTATTGAACAAGGCAAGCTTCAGTGTTGCAATATCTTGTGTTTTACCATTCGTGTACAATGCCTTTATGGTACCGTTTTTATCTATAGATACCGTGTCAAATGTGCCATATTTGTAACCATCTGAGCTTGTGACAGCAGCTGATGACTTACCACCATTTTGTATAAGACCATTGGTGTTGCCTGATGTACCAAGATCAAATATTACGGACTGCGTAGTACTTATACCGTTAAAACTAAATTGCAGTTCCGCATCACCACTTGCGCTGAACGTGCCGTCATCATTGAATATGATGCCTGTTATTGTATTATCACCACTCGCAAATGTG
>JAUQXU010000213.1 GCA_030837935.1 Candidatus Brocadia sp. | reverse complement strand
GGTAGTGGTTCCGGAAGTGGGAGTGGTTCTGGAAGCGCGAAAAAATAACTCATGGGCGGAAATTATGATGTTTACGGGTGGCATGGACAAACTTGTTTTGTCCGTGCCTGCCTGGTGTTTGTGGATTCAATTTAATAAGGTATATTTTTGTTTTATTTTGTTGAGACAGAGTCTTAGTTAGGGAAGGAGAATTCAATCGATGTATCTACTGAATAAGTTGTTTGTGCCATTAGGAATTATTGTTGGTTTGTTAAACGGAGCTTATTTTCATGACATGGGTGTGTCTGTATCGCAAGCTGCCACGGTTGTTGGTATAGTTTCAGATGAAAATGGAGATCCTATAGAGGATGCCGCGATAGCGATCAAATCAAAGAAGAGAGCCGGTGGAGGGAACTCAAATAAGACTGTGTTAACGGATTCTGAAGGCACGTATGAAATTGACAATGTAAAAAAGGGGAAATACAAACTCACTGTTAAATCCGGGGGCTACGAAACGGTAACCGAAACTCTGAAGATAAGCGAAGACAGCGAAGAGGCAGAAAAGGATTTCGCCTTAACATTTTCAACCTATACAAAAACCAGTGACACCAAAACGATGGATGCATCGGTCGCTTCCTACAATGAAATTGGTGTGCTAAGAAGACAGGTTCCGATTGATGCAAACGCCATAGCATCTGCCTATGAAGGAGAACTCCAGGATTTGGCAAAAGAGGTAGATGCAGAAAACAATGTGACCCTGGATAGTGATATTTTAGCTGCCATTGAGGACATTAAAAACAATAATGAGCCTGATTTGGCCGTACAGGTTATCGATAAGACACTGCAACGGGTGTTTTATTTGGCGATTCTTCAGCGTATTACTGACGTCCGTGACGATTTCCATGATGTGAAAAAACCAGCCCTTAAATTCTTATGGGATGAGGCATACGCAGCTTACCAGGCCATTAAGGGCACGGCAGATAGGGAAAATAAGGTGCTTACCGAAGACCGCTCATCTATCGAAACAGGGAGTAATCCCAATCTGGAAGACCAGATATTGGTTGCCTTTATACGGGGGCAAAAAGCCCTGGATAGAAAGGATCACGACGAGGATGAAATTACCATCGGTGTGCAGCGACAGGTTATCAGACTCTGCCTCGTCAGGGCATTCTATATAGCAGTCCTCAGGGAGGTAGGAGGTATTTTAAATAATAGGGACAGCGACCCGGAGCAAGCCCTTGTGTACCAAAAAGAGGGTGAGGTTTATTACAGGATCATTGAGGAATTCGTTTCACGCGATAATCCCGAAGGCAATGAAATCATAAAATCACAGCTTACCGGTGATTTGGCTGATGTGAACGCTGATACGCTTGTAAGTGAACTGAGCAAAGGTTTTGTTGGCAGGGTCAGGGGAGAATTAGAATCGAACGCATCTGCCCTCAATGCAAATGAGCGTGGTGATGCCATGGTAACTGCAGAAGAGGCGCTGCTTTATTCAGAGGTATTTTTGGAGGATTTGGAATTGCGACTTGGCGCTGATGATAGTGAGACGATGGAAGACAGTCTTCATGATTTAAGAGACGCCAGCGACGCAGTTAATAAAGCGGATGCCGATTTTGCCAGTCAGACAATAACAACCATTCTTGATAGCTACGAAACTGAATTACTATAGAAACAGTAAAAGGCAAGCAAACTACGGATAGCGCAGCAAATCCTTACGTAATAAGGCAGGGGCGAACAGACGTTCGCCCCTGAATAAATTTTTGCAAAATCGTCCTTATTAACTTATGGTAACAAGAAAGGGTACTATGCTTAAAAACAAAGGGAAATGTTTTTTGGTTTTTTCAGGAATTATCGTGTCTGTTTTTTTAACAACGACCCATCTCTGGTCGGATAGTCCAGACAATCAGTCAAAAGTTGAAGTGAAAAATAGGGAACTGAAATCAGCTCAAAAAAATAAGAAGCCGGTTAGTTTTACCGATGACATCTTGCCTCTTTTCGTAAAGCCTAAAAAGAAAGGTGGATCGGAATCAATCCCTTGCATCACATGCCACTTTTCCAGTCTTACCATAGAAAGCCATGGCATTCCCGAGAACGCCATGACTGAATTAAGTATGGGTTCATATAAGGATATTATGGCGGGCGCCGATGCAGGTACAGAGCCTATCGTTGATACCGAAGATCCTGATAAAAGCTTGCTTCTGCAGAGACTCAAAGGGGAAGGAGAGGATCTGGGCATGTATGATGGCCGCATGCCTTATGGAGGACCTTTCTTTACCAAAAAAGAAATTGCTACCATCCGTAAATGGATTGAAGAGGGGGCGATAGATGATACCCCGTCCCCTGATTTTAACAGAGATGTGCTTCCATTACTTACCAAGCCTGTAAACGGCAGTACCCCATGCAGTCTTTGTCACTATAACAATAGCGGCTCAACATCCAAAGAACGATCCCAATCTCAGGCATGTCTGGATCTGTCAAACTGGGAAGGCATAATCTCCGGTGCAGATGGAATCATACACGAGATCCTCATAGATTTGGAAAATCCGGCAAACAGCATGCTCTTAAAGCGTCTGCGTGGTCAGCAAACGGAAGAAGAAGTTGAAGGGGATCATCGCATGCCCTTTGGCGGGCCGTATTTTACGGAATACGAGATTCAAAAGATCGAGCGGTGGATAGCAAATGGTGCGAAAGGTCCCCATGGCGAAGACCCAGGCGAGGCCGATACTAGTGGTGCAGGTGAATGTTTGGGTGGAAGCGGAAGCGGTTCTGGCAGCGGTAGTGGCAGTGGTGGTGAGTAATAGGAATGTTTGGTAATGAAATTCGTAACGCAGCAAAACTGTAACCAAAACAACCACCCCTCAATCACATCCTTCACAAGGAGGGGTTAAAGGGCAGAAAGAGATAAATCGGTTCCTTCTCCCTTCTTCACAAGGAAGGGAAAAAACGGAGGTAAGGACTTGCAAATAAGAAGTATTTACACAGGACAACTTTAGAGTAAGCGGCGAAAGGAGATAAGCTATGTCTGCGATGATAATCAGTAGTCTTGACAGATTCATTGGTATGGCGAAAACATTAGAAGACCGTGGGGTGACAAATATACATCTTTGCTATGCAAAAAGTACTGATAATTTAGACTTGTCAGTGATAGCGCTTGTGCCGTTTGTTGATTTTGTGATAGTAGGGGAATCGGAGCTGCTGTGGCCGCAGCCGCTCGTGAGGACGACCTGGTGTTTAACGGCTTGCCAGACATGAACATGGCGGGATTATTGAGTGTGGATGGACGTAACATCGTGAAACTGAGCGACTGGTCTGTGATCGGTAATGGATTTCAGGATGTGGTGTCTGCGGTTGAGAAGTTGAGAATTACCGGCTTTTTCCCGCCGTATACGCTTGTGGTGAGTCCGCGGCTTTACGCACTGCTCCACAAGGTGTATGAGCGCACGGGAAGATTAGAAATAGATGCGGTAAAAGAGATGGTAAAGGGTGGTGTATACCAGAGTCCTGTACTGAAAAAAGACGTAGCCCTTGTTATTGCAGCCGGCAGGCAAAATGCAGATTTGGCAGTTGGCGGAAATTTTAAGGTCGAATACTGCGGCCCGGAGAACCTGAACCATCGATTCAGAGTAGTTGGTAGTTCAGTACTCAGGATCAAGTGTCCACAAGCGATTTGTACTCTGGAGTAAAACATGTTTACCAGACAGGTAGTATTCGGCTTGATAATAACGATACTCCTTTTCTTGCATATGTTCAGGGTGTATGCCGAAATTCCCTGCATATCAGGGAAAGATGGAATTGTTTACCTGGAAATGGAAGCGCGCCCTGTTGCCCTGGAGCTTAGACCCGGCGTATTTTTCGACGCCTGGGGATATTGCAGAAAAGGTGAAAAACCTACGGTGCCTGGACCTACCATAAAAGTGCGGGAAGGGGCCAAAATCAGAGTTCATTTTACCAATAAGCTGACAGTGCCTGCCTCTGTTCATCCTCATGGAGTGAAATATACCGCTGAAAATGATGGCGCTCATATAGCAGGGAATCCTACCAGCACGGTAGAACCGGGGCATTTGAGGACGTATGAGTGGGATACGACCGGCACGCCGGGTACGTGGTTTTACCACACCCATGCCCTGGAAATGGGTGGAGAGGAGGGTCTCTACCGGGGACTCTGGGGTGCATTGATTATAGAGCCAAAAGAAGGTGTCACAAATCCACCTGATAAAGAGTTTGTTGTCTTCATGCACTCATACATGGTGAACGGGACTGAATATGAGGCGTTTAATGATAAGTCAGGTGATATTGAGTTTATGAATGGAGACAGTTCCGCATTTCCCGGTTTGGTCTGGAAGGCAAATGTGGGGGAGAAGGTAAGATTTCATGTGATCAATACATCAGAGGAGATGCATACCTTTCATACACACGGACATCGATGGATCGATAAGGCAAGCGGGGAGTTGATAGACAATGTGTCGCTGGCGCCGTTTATGTCGTATGTTGCGGATTTTACGGCAGGGGAGGGGGTCGGTTCCGGGAATTGGGCATTCCACTGTCACTTTCATGAACATATGATGAACGGCATGTTTGGAATTTTTGTTGTTGAAAAAGAGAAAACGAATGCCCGGATGTCTCCTGACACACAGAGTCTCCCTACCATTGATACCGCACCGGGTTCGTATGAATATCCCGATGCATCGCTCAAGAACCTGTATGAGGATTTTGTAGGGCTGAAGCAAGGTGACGGACCGTGGGGTGAATTTTACCAGCCGATACCGTTTTACATGTATTTTAATCCAACAAGACATTATATTCCTCCTGCTGATAGTTCGAACTACAAACAACTCCTGGACAAATATCGACCTGATCAATGTGTCGAATGCCACGAAGAGTCTTCGCCGGGAATTGTGGCTCAGTGGAAGGCTACGAATCATGCCAAGCCTAAAAAAAACAGGGAAGTTTCAACAGAGACACAGGAGATTGAGGAATTAATCGGAAGAGAGTTAAACAACTGGGAACCGGGGACAAAGAATGGAGT
>JAUQXU010000212.1 GCA_030837935.1 Candidatus Brocadia sp. | reverse complement strand
AGAAGGAATCAATAACAAGATAAAACGGCTAAAGCGTATGGCATACGGTTATCGGGACGTTAAATACTTCTTACTCAAGATTCATCAGCATTGCGGGCTTCTTGACCCTAAGCTTTCAACTTAAATACGAAAGACACTTATTTAACGTCAAGATGTGGTATTTCTTCAATACCAGGTATTGCACTTCGTTAAAGTTAAACTGACAATAGAAAATATCTAATCAATAGAAGGTAGTATATGAAAATAAAGGCAGTGATCTTTGATCTTGACGATACATTGTACGATTGTACTGGTTCACTTATTGATGCATCCAGGAGGCGTGCTGCTAGGGCAATGGTAGAGGCCGGACTTCCGTGTACAGAGGAAGAGGCTTATCAATTGCAAAAGGAACTTACTGATAAATATGGCCCTTATCATCTCGTGTTTAATGAAATTGTGAATAAATACCATGCAGATAATAAATTAGTCAACATTGCCTACAAGGCCTATAATAGTAGTGAAGTATCTGAGATAAAATTATTCCCTTATGTTGTCGCTACCCTTAAAGAATTAAAAGATAAAGGGTATAAACTTTTTCTGTTAACGGTAGGCGTTCATGAGCGGCAGGAAAAAAAGATTAACATTCTTGGACTAAAACCTTACTTTGATGAAATTGTAATTAACGATCAGGAAATTGGTCTTCTCGTGGAAGATTGTGTTCATGACCTTCTCAGAAGGCATACTATTATGCCAGGAGAGGCCGTCATGGTGGGTGATAAGGCGCGGGATGAGTTGCGAATTGCAAAATTACAGGGCATGATCACCATCCAGATGTTGCATGGAAGATTTAAGAATGAGCCTGCTGTGAATGAATGTGACAAGCCAGACTATAAGATTAAACGTATTTTTCAAATTCCCACGATTCTTCAACTCAATAATATGGGAAAGACACCCGATAAGCTTAAAATCATTGCCATTGGGGGAGGAACCGGTCTTCCCATCATGCTTGAGGGTTCAAAGACATACAGTAAGCATCTTACCGCCGTAGTAACCGTTACTGATTCGGGGAGGAGTTCCGGTATTTTGAGAGAAGAATTTGGGATACTCCCACCAGGAGATGCAAGAAACTGCCTGGTGGCACTTTCTGAAACGGAAGAACAAGAACGAGAGTTGTATCAACTGTTTCAATACAGGTTCGACAGGGGTTCGCTGGAAGGAATGAGTCTTGGGAACTTACTGATGACTGCATTAACGGATATAACAGGCAGTTTTGAACAAGCTATAAAAAAAGCTAGTAAAATATTAAACATTCGGGGAAAGGTGCTCCCTTCGACCCTCGCCAATACTCATATTTGTGCAGAACTGGAAGATGGAACCCACGTAGAAGAAGAATTTAACGTGCGTGCAGTGGGAAAGTCACCGATTAAGGACGTCTTCTTAAAGGATAACGTATCGTCCCCACCAGAAGCCGTAGAAGACATTCTCAAAGCCGACATTATTGTGATAGGTCCTGGTAGTCTTTATACGAGTATTATAACGAATTTATTGGTTCCGGGTATTCGAGATGCAATTCGAAGCAGTAAAGCAACCAAGATTTATGTCTGTAATATTGTGACTCAACCAGGGCAAACAGATCACTACAAAGTTTCTCATCATATTAGCGCTATTACAAAATATCTTGGAGAAGGTGTGCTGGATTATGTCATTGTGAATAATAATATTCCCCGTAAGGATATCCTGGATAGATACCAAAAAGAAGGGGCCGGGGTCGTTTTGATGGACGAAGGTGTTTATAATTTAAACGTGAACGTTAAAAAAGCCGACCTGGTTGAAGACCTTAATCAGAAGCGTATTCTCTGGGAAAAGCAAGATTTGCTCCGTCATGATCCTGACAAACTCGCCGATTCTATCTGCAGAGTATATGCAAATTTACCATCCTTAGCGATAAGTTAAAAACCACAAGATATTGAATGTGCTTAATCCCTGCATGGCGCTTTTGAGATATTTAGTGTCTGAACGAAAACGCACTTTTTGTAAAAGTGCGAGGGCGATTTTTTCCTTACCAAGAGATCATTTTAAAATTTGAGGTTGGGTTTTTGCTGAAAATACGGTTCTTTTACACGTTTCCCTTGTTTTCCCCTTT
>JAUQXU010000211.1 GCA_030837935.1 Candidatus Brocadia sp. | reverse complement strand
AGATGTTGCCCCTTTGGGAGAGGTTCCATTCAGAACCAGTTTGGGATGGTCGCAAAGTCGTTTCAGTTTGGTGAGTAAGGCAAAGATGTGGATGTATTCCACAGGCTGGCTTTCATCCTTTAACTTTGCAATAAGTTTGCTTCCCCGTTCACTCACGATGTCTTTGTACATGACAATTTGGGCTGGCACGAGTGTGCAATAGCGCTTCTCTTCCGTCTTGGGCGGCAGTTCGGTCAAGACGTCCTTCTTGAGCCGTCTTAGTTTAAAGGGGTGGATGATCTTCTTTAATATCTCGCGCTTTTCATCGTCCTGATATTTTGCAATGGGGTTCTCGTATCGTGCCTTGAAGTCCTGTATGCTTCCCAGATAACCCGGCATGAGGAAGTCAAAGATGGACCATAATTCTGACAATCGGTTTTCAATGGGGGTGCCTGTCAGCGCCAGACGGCGCTTTGAGTTAAGGAACTTCGTTGCCTTGCACATCTGGGTATTGTGGTTCTTGATCTTTTGTGCCTCGTCCAGCACGACGTAGTTCCATTGAATCTTGTTCAGAACTTCCGCATCACGGGAAATGATGCTGTAGGTGGTTAATACAATAGGGGGCATGTTACTTGAAAGGAGTGTATTTCTTTCTTTCCCGTAAAACAGGGCTATCTTTAATTCGGGGGCATAGCTCTGAAATTTTGATTTCCAATGATCCAGCACAGACGTGGGGCAGATGACTAGGTTGGGCATGTTTGGCTCGTTTTGTATGGCGGAGAGGATTACCACCATTGCCTGATGCGTCTTGCCCAGCCCCATCTCATCTGCCAGGATACCGTTAAAACCGTTCGTATGCAGGAACCAGAGCCAGTCATATCCGGATTGCTGATAGGCGCGCAATTCGCCTTTGTATGAAGTAACGGATGGTGCAGGTTGTGGTGGTGTGATGCGGTCAAAGTTCGCCAAAAATTTCTGCGTCTCGTTGCATGCGGTTACCTTTACTTTCTTGCCGCATTCAGCGCGGGTGCGCAGGTATCCCAATTTGGGCATCTTGATCCGCCCATTTTCAATAATACCGCTGCCACGCTGCCAGAGGTCCATAATGTCCCTGGGAATTTCTATATAATCCGTGTCCTTTCTCATGCAGTGGTCTTTATCAATGCATGACAGGATTTCAGAAAGGGTGACAGTGTGCCTTCCTACTTTATAGGTAGGGTCCAGCCACAGCCAATCATTGTCGCAAGACTCCACCTGCACATGGGAAACATCTGGCTTGTCATGAACCTCTACGCATTGTAAGCGTTCCGAAGGTTTAAAGAAAGAATCATTGAGTAATGGGTCGAGATCGTGCTTAAGGAAATCAATCGCAGCCTTTTCTTTATAAACAAGCGGTTTTTGTTTGTTAAAATAGGGTTTCAAGGTGAAGGGAATGGGCTCTATAGGTCTGTAGGAATTGTTAAGCCATGCCCACCGTTCGCCGATCCTGTTTTCAGCCAATTGTTCCCACCGGACGGCATGTTCCTCTTTTTTGTTGGAACCCTTCAGTTTCAGGATGGGGGATAATTCTATATGTCCTTCTGTGTTTATATCAGCATGAAGATAGGGGACGAGTGGATTCTTATAAAGCTTGACCTTTTTTGCCCGTTCCGATAATTCCACGGTGTTACTGGAAAATCTTGTTATTTTTTCAAAAACATGCGGGCTTTTTTCGGCTGAGATGTGAACCACGGTTTCACCGCATTGACCGGAAACCAGCTTGAGTTCGAGTTGTGGCCCGCCGTTGAGCAAGTCCACCTTGATGTTGAAATGACTGAATTCAGAAAAGATTTCGGTTAACATATCCGTCTGGTTCGGTTCATACGAAGAAAATGGTGAGATCCTGGTAAAAATATTGTCCGGGTCAAAAAGCGTTTTTTGTTGCGGATAGAGCGGTTTATTATGACGTTTCGGTTTATTTCGTTGTGCAATCCACTCCAGGAGAGTAGCAACAATGTGCTTACATATCTCTCCATCCGAGGCATACAAACACTCGCAATCCATCTCGTATATTTCTTCTTCATCGGCAAGGATGAAGACACTGTACGGCACCGATTCGCTGCCTGCGACTTCTGCCGTTAATTCTCCGTCATTATCATATCTTAGATTATGTACACGGCCACTTTTGTAATAGGAGAAACCGCGACTATAAACGCCATTATTGGTAATTGATCTGACATATTCAGGTGTAACAGAGTTTAAAAGGGAAGCACTCATACGTTCATACTCCTGTAAAAATAGATGACACCACGATGTGGGAGAGATATTTAATATACAAGATATATATCAATTTATAGATAAAAAGTCAACTAATGACCTTAAGTTGATAGGGATTTTTAATACAAAACATTTTAAAGTTATTTAAAAGGTAATCGTATTTCCCCTCTTTCGCAAGGAGGGGATAAAGGGGAGGTAAAAACTTGCTGAAAAAGAAGTTTTTACAGGGTAATGCTATAGCGTGGCAAAGCTGCAAAGTCTACCCCTCTTTTTTTTCCCTTCGCAAGGGGAGTATATTAAGAGGGGTAAACTTCTTTTTACACAGTAATACCAACGTAGGTGGTGTTTTGAAAATGACAAACGGTTGTCTAATTGGTATTCTAATCCTTCTGCTTTTTTAGTTTTTGTTCTACAAGCGTCTTAAGTTCTTGCTCCAAATCCCATGAGATTTCGTACATGTTTTTCCAATCCACCTTCGCAAGGAAATAGTCGAAGTCGCTACATATGCGATATTCCTTAATCTCTTTGTCAAACTTTAGAAACACATAGGCATCATAATCAGCACCCAATCCTGTTCCATTAATCGCGTGTGAGAAATCGATACCGGAGACGAACCTACGGATGTCTTCCTTGCTCGTATAGTCGTATTCAATTCTATCCGTCTCTGTTGGTACAGGAAGTTGTACCGGATAGACAGCAATGCCTGTAAGCATGTCAATATCGAAAGGGATTGCCTGCTTACCGCCAGGTTTTTCCCTTTCCTTTTTCTTTACATCAGAAGGAGAAGGCTTATGGGGAGGTTTAGCACCTCCAGGAGTAGCTATTTGATGTTCACTGCCAGCCTCCTCTGTACAATCTCCATAGACCTCACCAGTTGGGGCTTCGGTAGTTACACCTAAAAAATCAGCAAGTTCCTGCAATTTATCTCTGCCTTTCTCACAGGCTCCCACATGGCAACCAAAAAGAATTAACCTTCCCCCCTTACAAAATCTTTCTTTCAGTTTAGAGAGAAGATCCTCCCATTCATCACGGTTATTATTTATGTGTTTACACGTTTCCCACCCTTGACCATCTCCCACCGATATATTCCCGGGGCTTCCGTGCCCTATAAGGGTGAGTGTTTTGATACAATTACCCTTGCCAAGTTTATTTAATACCTTGTCTACCATATCTTGTTTACTTGTGGCCCTGATTGCATTGGGATTTCCATTTGCTTTACCTGTAAGATATCCGTTGTCATTAGCCGAATCTTCGACTACAACAATATCTTTTTCACAGCCGGTCAATATAATCAAAATTAAGCCAATACACGGCAAAAGACAGATTCTCCCAACAAATGATTTACATAATTTCAGAAATTTACGCTGATACATTAATTTTGCCTCCTTTTATTCTGTCAAGTATCAATTTCACATCAAACGTTTTTTTTATTCATCCTTCAAAGTTTGCTTTAATGACAAGAAGGAATACACGGCCAGCTAAATGGTAAACGGTTTCTGTTTTTCAAAGACGCGGTTGATCTCACCCACGCGGAAGTAATTTGGCGTCTGGTCGGGCGGCATACGGTTGACGATGGCGCGGCGAAAGGCCCGGTATCCCTTTTTAAATTTTCCTTC
>JAUQXU010000210.1 GCA_030837935.1 Candidatus Brocadia sp. | reverse complement strand
GATGTTTCTATTATCTCGCAATGGCTTCCCGGAGATATTGTAGTTTATCGCGTCTTCGGCGGGACTTTTTTTGGCGAGATGTTTTTCCTTGGATTCATTTATTACTGGATAAATAAACAGTTCAGGGCTTGGCAGCTTGGGCTGGTAATATTGTTCATTTTCCCGCATGTTCTTGCGTTCGGGCGCCTTGCTTGGGTCAGCCTGGCGTTTACCATTTTAATGATGATAGCGCTTAACTCTCTTAGCAGAAGAAATTTTCATGTACTTTTTCGCCAAGCAGTAATTCTCTCTGTCGCGGCTGTTGTATTGATATTTGCTTTTATTAAATTCATACCCGAATCAGACTTTTACATTGATGCCCTGAATGCCAGATTTTTTCAGGGCCAGGATGATGTAAAACACTCGGAAGGTACTTATGGAACAAGGGTGCTTACGCAGAATACTGCATTGATTAGTTTATGGTCAAATAACGATATTTTTCTTGGTGTGGGGATGCACCCGATGTGGGTATTGGGTCCGGAATCCCGTGAAGAAGCTGTTTATTATAGCGCATTTTCAGATGTTGGATGGCCGGGAGTGCTGGCTGCCTATGGCCTGATCGGGTTCTCTCTGGCTTTTTTCATTCAGGTCTATTTCGTTTTTCTTGCATTTAAGATTTTGAAAAAAACACCGCACATCAGTATATACACTTTTTTTGTAACGCTGTTGTTTTCAAAACTCATATTTGAATCAACTGTCGGGTTCTCTTATATTTTCCTTTCAACAAGCCTTTGGGGATTCTATGGCACGTTGAGCCAATACATTCCCGTGCTGATATATTTGTATGAAAAAAACAGGAAAGAAGGTATTGTCTTACAGAATGTATCTTGAGATCTTAAAACGATAAGAATTAGATTTGTGGGTTCTATCGGAAAGCAAATGAATATTGGGTTTAACGGAAAACTCCGGCTTAACGAGATTTGATTTTTCTCGAAACCAAAAGAAGCATTGAACAGGGATTTTGTTATAATTGTTTTTTTGATGTTCTTGCAGAACAAACATAATATAATTATCTTTCTGAACTTAATTCTCAATATATGAAGATCATTGTCACTGGTGCTGCAGGCTTTATTGGCTCGAACCTGACTGAAAGCCTGCTGAAAAAAGGACATAAGGTCGTTGGAATAGATAACCTTAGCTACGGTCATCTGAGAAACATTGAAAAATTCAGCAAGGATAAAAACTTCAGTTTTATCCGTGCAGATCTGAAGGAAAATTCAACGCTTGATAATTGCAGTGCAGATATCTTAGTTCATCTTGCATCCCAGAAAATCCCAAGGTATTCGTCTGCCCTGCTTACATTAAATGAAAACTCCGTTCTCTTAAAGAATGTACTTGAAAAATGCAAACGGGAAAAATGCAAGCTTGTCTTTGCCTCAACTTCTGATATTTACGGGAAGAATCCCGATATTCCATATAATGAATCTTCCAATATTGTTCTCGGTGCCACTACGGTTAAACGCTGGGCATATGCAATTTCAAAAATATATGCAGAACAATTGATTATTGCTAATAATACCGAGTTTGGCTTCCCGTTTACAATTATGCGTTTTTTCGGAAGTTACGGCCCAAATCAGAATCTCACTTGGTGGGGCGGCCCGCAATCGGTCTTCATAGATAAGGCATTAAAAAAAGAGCCTATTGAAATTCACGGCGACGGGCTACAAACAAGAACATTTACATACATAGACGATACAGTTCAGGGAATTGAAAAATGCATGTTTCATCCGGATAGTATGAATGAAATTTTCAATATTGCCGCAAATCCAGATGAAGAGATCACCATTGCCGAATTGGGCACTAAGATCTGGAAAATGATCAATGGAAAAGATTCAGAACCGATGATAAATTTTATTCCTTACAGTTCGTTCGGGAATTATGAAGACGTTCGCAGAAGAGTACCGGATATCACAAAGATTAAAACAGTTCTTGGTTTTGATCCGGCATTCTCGCTTACGGATGGGCTGGCTGCAACAATTCAGTGGCAAAGAAACCTTAAGGAAGAGAAAGAATGATCTACATTTTACTGCCGGTATATAATGAAGCCGATAATATTCCGTTTCTGCGAAAGGAACTTGCTGATTATTTCAGCAAGTATGAGGTTTTTTATGTCTTTTCAGATGATGGTTCTGCCGACGGTTCTGTGCAGGTCATCAAAGAACTGTTTGCCGATGAGGATTTTATTCTGCTTGGCGATGGCACAAATCACGGCCCCGGGTATGCCTTTAACCTTGGTTTTGAATGGATAATGAAACACTCAAAAGATCCTGCAGTTGATAAAATTATCTCAATGGAAGCAGATTGCACTGCAGATCTTAGTATTGCTGATACCATGATCAAAATCTCAGATATCGGTTTTGATCTGGTGCTTGCATCTGTTTATGTTGAAGGCGGTGGATTTGAAAAAACATCATGGCTAAGAAAGTTTCTTTCGTTTTTTGCAAATATGTTTTTGAGACAAAAATTCAATATAAAAGTTCTTACTTTAAGTTCGTTTTACAGACTCTATTCCGTAAACCTGGTCAAAAAGATCAAACTAACATACGGTAATGTAATAGAAGAACCGGGCTTTATATCTATGATCGAGATTCTTTTGAAAGCTATTAAAGTAAAAGCTTCAATAATTGAAGTACCCGTAAAACTTCTTTCTGATAAGAGAAAAGGGGATTCGAAGATGAAGAAGTTGAAGACATCTATCAGTTATCTTACTTTCCTTATCAAATCAGATTTTTAAAAGTATGCACATAATGAAAATTAAACAGCTTCAGATACATCAAAGTTAATATCAGGATCGTGAACAGATCTTTCTTTTCGAAAAAACCCGTGATTTTTGTCACAGCTTTAACACTTCTTTGTGTTTTAAGCTATTTGGTTCTGCATTTGGTTACTCCCACAGAGATCATTGATAAGACCATAAGAACGCCATATAAGAACCCGGCCAGACTCAACGGACTTTTTTACGGGATCTTACTCCGATTGTCTGTTCTTGGGATATTCATTTTGCTTTTCTTGAAGCTGTATGAGAGCCCCTCTTTCCTGAAACTTAGATCATTTGCTTTTACTCTGATTAACCGTTTATCAAGTATCCTAAGCATTAATTTTCTTTTTTCTATAACCCTGGTTTATCTGGCATTGTTATTCATAGTTGCTGTTATTAATTATGACCTCGGCACAGATGAAGCTTGGTACATCGCTGTTGGCGAAAACTTTACAAAAACCTTCATCCCTTACCTAACCTCTAATGGGAAAATATTTATCATAGATAATATCAGCATGCTGCCTTACTATGCGGCTTGCTTTATAAATTTCGGACTTGGGTTCACCGACGTGTGGCA
>JAUQXU010000209.1 GCA_030837935.1 Candidatus Brocadia sp. | reverse complement strand
ACAGCAGTTCTTATCGCGCCTTTTATCTCCGTCCCTGGAATATATGGCTTATTGTTTTGCTTAATAAAACAATCAATATCCACATTGTTAAAAACATTCGTTTCTGCTTTGACAGAATAGAGAAAATTATTATTGAACTTGTTTTTTGTAGTCGTATCTCTTATAGAATTTTCTACAAATTCCCTTAAACTCAACTTTTTTTGTGCCTCTCTAAGGGCTTGAATTATTTTCCTCTTTTTCTCTTCGTCTCTTTCATTTCTTTTTTGCGTTTCTAATCGTTCTATTTCTCCAATGTTCTGTTCAAGCCACAACGTAAATCTTTGCTTTTGTTGAGTTGTAAGATTTTCCATAATTTTATTTGAATCATAAAACAAAACATTTTCTCTATTTGCTATATATGCTAGTCCATTATATTTTTCACCATTCCCAATATGCACCGGTGATAAAGTTTTAATTTGAAGTTTCATTTTGAACCTCCAATGTCGCAAAATACAGGAAAGGCGAATCCGTATTGCCGTATTTTTTGACCGTCTATTTCTTTAACTACAGGACACTGACCATAGAATAGTTTTCTTTCTTTAGCTTCAAAACGAGAGCCTTCCTTCAGATACATAACCCTCGATTTCCAGACGTCTTTACCCTTAAATTCTGCCTCCGAATCTACCTTGGAACGGTAAGGGAATATTTCGTAATACATGGATTTACTCTCCAGATGTATTTCAGCAATATCAGGGATATATCGGGAAAGGGTGATAAAATTGCAAGCAGTATCATTTCCTACGGAAACCGTATTTAATACATCTATCCTGAATCTTCCTTTTCCTACTGATCGATTGCCTCCTATACCCTTGTCTTCAAGGTAACGAAAGACTGGCTTAAAAGATTCAATGTTATCCGTCTTTATCAGAAAATGCAGTTTAAATGCAGGACTTGCAAAGTATTCCTCCTGATAAAAGGTCTGTCCTTCCTCGCCAGTAGACATAGTAAGCCGATCAATAGCATTCTTTTGTACCAATTCACTTCTCAGTAGAGGTTCTTTCTCTACCAAATTGAATCCTTCTAATTCCTTTTTACTCATTAATAGCTTCCCTAGGAGTTTTACTTCGCCATTAAGATATTCCTGAAATAGTATCTTTTCTGATACGTTATTCATCCATCTGTTAAATAGGGCAAATGAAAGGTCCTCAGCTTTTTTAAATTTCTTGTACTTAGTGATAATTTCAACCCTTTCTTTTTTGGTCTGTGCCATTTCATAAATATCAGATGCAAAAAGGCCAGGTGTAATTGGCTTGGGGAAAAAGGAAATATTGTTGTTATTACATTCAATATACGGGAAAGAAGTTGAAAGTATAAATTCCGGCTTTTCCTGATAATATTCTAAAATTGTTGCAAGTCTGGTTTCATTGTATATCCTTTTTATCCCCCAGCAAATGGCGCCAAACAGGGTATCTGATGTAAGCATGTTTTGAAAAGGAGCTAGGGGGGTTAATTTAATCTGCCATATTTTCATACTCGTGTCTCCTTTGCCTTCCATTTTTCTATTAATATCGCTCTTACGAAGCCATTCAAGTCTTAAAACTCAACATCACAATAAATACGTGGTGGGCCGATTTACTGAAAATATTTCAAAAAAATAAATTGATATTGTTTTCCAAGCTCCATGCGGAGCGAAATATTAATAGAAAAGGCATTTCACAAAGACAATAAGCTCCAGCGGAGCGGTATAACTATTCAATCCAGGTAAAAAGATATTGCTCGTTATATTGAACGTTAAATTTCTTTAATAATTCAAGGTATTCTTCTTTAAATGTCTTCTTACTATGATGTTTCTTCTGGTCTTTAATGTATTTGATTACAGCATTTAATTGAGAATGACCATATGAAAATGCTCCGAATCCTTCCTGTCACTGGAACTTTCCGATTACCCAACGTTTTTCATTAATAAATTTTGATGAATTTGCTTTTATATCCCTTATCAGGTCAGAGATGGCAACATCAGGTTTTAAACTCAACAAAATATGAAAATGCTCTGGCATCCCATTAATTATATAGAGTTTTTGATTGTTGCCTTTTATAATTCCTGCGATGTATTTGTATAATTCATCTTTCCGTTCATTCCTGATAAGATTCTGTCTTCCTTGAACAGAAAAGACAACCTGTATGTAAATCTGCGTGTATGTATTTGCCATATGTCGCTCCGAATGGAGCTTCCTTGGTGGTAACTAAATGTTTCTCTATTAAGATAACGCCCCTACGGGGCTGCTTCTATCTCAAAACATGTCTATAGAATAAAAATATATCATAGCCTGATGTTCGAATACCCGCAAAGACCCAAATTGATAGAATATCACAGAATGCGCTCCAGCTCCTCCTCTCTGTGTATTGGTGAAACGAGAGGTATATCTTTTGGAAATTGCTTTCGCGCCTTTTTTACCAATTTGGAAATATTTTCTTTATGGGCAAAACCAATTAACTGTCCCCTTGCAATAACCACCAATTCCCCACCATGTGATTTGACAAACTCACTAATATGCGCCTTGAAATATTCATCATTTGGGTTGCTGTACTTTATCTTTTTCATTTAAATGCCCATTAAAGATTGTTTTGTAGTTGTTGCAGATAGCCCTCACTGTTTTATGTACATTTAAATTTATGACTGTCTCATCTCTATTTTCTGTATAGTAGTCTAAACCTCTTTTAACTATTGCTATATTTTCAAAGACTACCTTGCCAGAACCTCTGCTTCCACTTCCGCCAAGTGCGCTGTCCTCAAGGAGCATCATACCTTCAAAGACCTTCTTGATCTTCAGGACATCATCACTTTTATAAAGGTCAAAGAGTATTTCAATCTCAAATACTGAATCCGCTGGTATTCTCTCCATAGACCTGGGATTAGCTTCTGATGTCAGCCGGTCTATGGTATTTTCTGTTTTTACTTCTGTGTAAATGTTTTCGCCAAGATAATTCCTCCAGTTTTCAATGGCACTCTTTTTAGGAAAACTATCGCGTACTGTAAGACGGGTGGGTTCTTTAATTGACGCTGCAGCAGAACAGCCGTATATAAAACAAATATCACAAGTTCCACATTCGCACAGTTTGCCTTTCCACTTTCCATTTTCTTGTTTAAAATTTACCTTATTATTAGCCCACTCTAGCAAACTTCTCATCTTCCCTTTTAAAGAAGAACCAGGAATATACGGATAACCTGTAATCGGGTCTTTGATTACCGGATTATCCATACCTCCAATTTCAAAACCCTCGTCTGTTCCACCAATATGAAGCCCTGTAAGACAACGTAAATCTGCTTTTATAATATATTTCCCTGAAAATTTGTAATTGTTCTTTTCTTCAGTCATTTTCTAATCCCCCTTTCCCATTTTATGATAGGCAAGCACCGCAGAGAGAAAATCTACAAAACAATTAAAATCCTTAACCGTTGGTATTTTTTCCGGGTTGAGACTTATCTTCATCAACTCATAAAAGTCTTTACTAATGAGCTGTCTTCCTAGTGCATAAGCAAGTTCAGGCATTAAGAGATACAGTTCACCTTTTTCTACTTTGACGTCATCTTTTTTGCCTTTATACTTTGCCTGTATCTGCTTAATATGACCAAAAAATTTGCGTAATTGTGTAACTTTCATTTTTTCTCCTACGTCTTTTGCTATTATATGCGCTGCGCCATTTTCTTTTGCATAAAATTCAGGATCAATAGTCGAAAATGTTCTAAGAGATTGAATCCTTTGCTTCACATTATCAATAGTTATTTCTGGCATTTTTAACCCCCCTTTCTTGATTTTAACAAGGCATAACTTGCCGGTATTTTAATATGTTTAAAATAACAACTTTTATCTGTAATCAGTGTTTTTTTTAATTTATTCCTTAGTCCATCATCTTTAACATTCCTTGCCAACTGATAAATAACGGCAGGGATAAAATTTGGGTCTTGCCCACCATTGTACTGTTTGTGTTTTCTCAATAATCCGTGAACAAAGCCCCGGGGCAGTTTTTTCCTGGAATCGTCACTGTTAATGTGGCTGTATAAATCCTCGCCAAAATCTAGCAACTCTTTTATGCATATTTCACCATTAACTTTCCATTCCACTGTATCACTAAAGAGAGTTATTCGTTTTCTGCCATTATCTTTAGAAGTATCCAATTGCTCGCCGGCAGCCTTTGCCGCAAGGCTTATGGGATATTTAGGTTTACAGAGGAATATCCCGGCAGAAATGTTTATATCGGGATTATGACAGGTATAAGCCTTGAATTCATCCTGAATTTTTAGTGCAAGTTTTGCCATTTCACTCCAGGGGCCAATTATCAGGAGGTCGTCACCACCTGAATAGACAATATAGAAAATCTGTGTTACTTTGCCTCTATGTTCCCATTCGGATTCATTCTTCCACTGCTCAAAGATTTCATTACATATCGTATTCAGGTACCCACCAAAAAACATGTCCATTGAACGGCTTAATGCAGCAATCCTTGATATAGACTTTCTTTTGGAATGTTGTTGTTCTTCAAGTCCAAGGGTAAAGATAAGCCCCAGATGATCAACATCCATTTTCAGTATACCAAGCCTCTTATCCCCAATACTTGCATCGGCTATAATTTCAAAACTCAAGACATTACCTTTTTTTACTTGTTTATCTTCATCAGTCTGGTCATCGCCGATTGAAAAATCTGCGTTTGCCACAGGCGCAGTGTTTCCGATGAAACGAAATCCTGTTTGCAGATTATCAAGTTTATTTATCCTTTCGATAGCCAAAATCTTTTCTGATTTTAGCAATTTTCCGGTCATCCTGTTGTCATCTTCCAGCAGGTAAACCGTACCAAAATCACCAAAAGGAATGAGCAAGCCATCTATATTTTCCAAATCCTTATTCACGAAAATCAGGCACGAAGTATCCGGAAGCTTGCCGCCTATCTCTTTGTGTAGATCGCAAAGCTCACATGGATCATCATTTGTTACTGCGCTGATACCACAAGCCTTGCAGACTTTAATTACACTCCTGTCGGGTGTTTCTTCAATCCAGAAGGCAGAGTCTGTAAAAGAAGACAAAAACTTCTTTTTTTTTGCAATTGCCAAATTATCATTTAATTTCAACAATAAATCGCTGTAGTCTTTTAATGTATTTTGATTTGCTTCAACACTTTCAAGCACCAATCCCAATTCGCCTCCATACCTATTGAAGAGCCATTTATTGATACCGATCTGAATACTGTTTAATATTTGTTTGGATTCTCCGGTGTTGGGAAGGAGCAATTCAAACCTTCCACCTCCACTGTACAGAATATTTATGCTAAATAAACCAAACTGTTCTATGATATGCCTTGCAATTACATCCTGAAGCAAAAGTAAATAAAACGACCGTCCTCTCAGCATCTTTGAGATACCTTTAACTCCCTCTGCCTTTGTAATCCTGTAGATAAAGGTTTGAATTCCTGATATATCGCCTCCAACGACGAGAAATTTATCATCAGAAGATTCATCCCGTATTTCGCAGTGATAAAGGCACCCGACGATGGCGGCAGTAGTTTTGGCGTGGTCAAAAAGTGAAATATCAGGTTCATCCTTGTACGTAGCACTGGGAACGCACCAGGTATATTTTTGTAGAAGGGAATAGATTGTATTCAGATAGGAATGAATGCTGGATGCGGGGATATCTTTAACCTCATTTACAAAACAGTCCCATAACTGTCTATATTCATCTTTTAAGTTCTTTTCAGAATATTTAAAGGGGAACAAATCGTTCCTTGTAAGAGACAAAGGTTTTAAGTAATAGGCATATTCATTTGTTTTCTTTGTATTGTTTATCAGAGATAATCTCTCGAAAACCGACAGAAGTCGTTCTTTTGATGGTTCTCCACACTCGTCATTATCCAATGCAATCCTTTCCATGCCTGCAGAAATGCAGTCCGATGGAGTTACAAATTTTTCATACTCATGATGATTATTGATAGCGCTTCTAATAGTTCCTATTTCATCTTGTGAAAGTAAGGGTGATAATTTTTCTGCAATATACTGATTAAAACACTCTTCACCTAAATGTTGATGGTCTCCTCTTCCTTTTTCCAGTCCTCTTTGATAAAACTTTCCAATATCATGCAACAGTCCAGCAAGCACTACCGTCTGACATTCCCTTTTCTGTCTTTCATCCATAGTTTTTCTCCGGTAATTTGTTCGTTATTCGTGACCGTACTCCGTGACCGTGCAACACGCCCCTCACCCCTCTTTTTAGAGGGAAAATCTCGCCCATTCACCCCTCATTTGACTGATCCTTCGACAAGCTCAGAACGAAGACTCGTGACGTGCTCTTGATTATGGGGAATCGGACACATTTCACGAAAAAAGCCTTTCCCTTATCCTCTTTGCCTTTTCTGGCATCGCCTTGTAAAAAAATCCTTTTTCTTTCACCCCTTTGGGGTTGATTATATGTTACCTTCGTTTCCAGGGGCTTCACCCCTGGCTATATGCTTTCTGCCCTTTGGGCATTTTATTAAACTTAATCTCCGTGTCCCCTGCTGTAAATAGAAACCGCACATCAATGATTCACTATCAAAGACGGACAAACGATCCCTGCTTAATACATGCAGGGACATGGTTTGTCTGTACCACCCATCCTTTCCGAAATTATCCAGTCCCCTTCTTTTGTCTATGTACCCCCTCTGTTTCCGTGATGAAGAGCGTTTATACAATCTCATACTTCCCCAATCCAAACGACGTCCCTTTTCCCACATGCACATATTCACCCAACTTTAGAAGGGACATGAATTCTGTCAAATCTCCCTCGTATGAAACAGTGCCCGTGACACCGCCGAGCGACATCCATGCATCCTGCCTTGTGGAGTATCGTTTCCAGTCGAACCAGTGAATATCAGATGCTATTTGCTTTACTTTGCTGGCCTTTTCGATCAGACCTTTAAAATCTATCTCCAGTTTTTCGTTACAATGGAAATAGGATAAAGAGGAGATGCGGCGCAGGAGGTTCCTGATGAGCACATGAAATTCGATCTTGTCGGTTATATAAACGTCAAAACGGAGTCGTAGAGGGGTTAATAGCGAAATGGTTACCTTGTTATTACAGCTATTTCCCTGAGAACTATCCTCCTGAGTCAAATTTTGAACCCCACCTTTATCCTCTCCTTCGCAAGGGGAGGAAACTGCTCTGTTTTTATCTTGCTCAGATGAGAATGCCTTATTGCAGTTTGGTATAGAGCGGTTTTCCCTATTTCTTTGGACAAATTGACGCGCTTGTATGATGGGATAATGGCTGGTGAGTGTTTGGGTTTTATTATGGTAAATCTGGACCGCTTCGTTATCCAAACCTATGCCTTCGACCTGCAGTAGGTCGTATTTGCCCCTGCCCTGTCCAATCCCTTTCTTGCCCAATTCGGTAAAGGTATAGATAAAATAGGGCAGGTAGTCTATGGCGCTACCGATGAGGATCAGGTGGAAGGGGAATTCTTCGCCGGGGTTAAAGGTCTGTTTTTCGGTAATCGGGGGTTCGATGACAAAGGGATGAGGCACTTTGGGATAGAGCCGAAGCATTTCGGTATCTTCAGGTGGCGGGGTCTCAAAAATGTATGAATAGATACACTTCTGCTTCAAAAGGCAGTCATCGCATGCCTTGTTCCTGATAACGCAAACAACCCCTTTAAAGGCGTATCCAAAACCGCCGCGAAAGACAGCGCCTTTATAAGCAGGGAAGCGTATAGGTTCTTTAACGCAGACGCCAAACCTGAATTTTGCAACCCGAAGTGTTTCGAGCATAGAATGCCCAATAAAAAAGGATTCTCCGTGATTGGTACTGAAACGAATCCCGTAAAGAACAATGTGTTGGAATTATGCGAATATCTCGATAAAAAAGCAACAGTAAATTTGAATTTTGTTTTTTAACTTTTGCACTTATAATTTTTATAGGGTAATATTATCATATGAAAACAGGTATCGCTCATCTGCCGCTTCACGGGGGAAAGGCGCCGTCTTGGCTATTCCAGCGAATGAAACGCCTTGCACGGGAGATCACCATTGCCATCGTAAGCGAATATGGCCCTCAGGAAATGCCCAAAAGACTTTCTGACCCGTTCTGGTTCCAGGCATTGGGCTGTGTGTTGGGATTTGACTGGCATTCGAGTGGTGTAACGACGACCACCTGTGGGGCGCTGAAAGAAGGGATCAAGGGGCTTGAGAAGGAACTGGGACTTTTCATTGCCGGAGGCAAGGGCGGGACTTCCCGAAAGACGCCATCAGAGATTGTGGGTGTGGGTGACCACTTGTCATGTGATCCTGAAAAACTCGTTTATGCCAGCCGTATGAGTGCCAAGGTTGATAGTAGCGCCGTGCAGGATGGGTATCAGCTCTATCACCATTCGTTCATCTTCACAAAGTCCGGGGACTGGGCAGTTGTTCAGCAGGGAATGAATGATGTCAATAAGTATGCCCGCCGGTACCATTGGTTGGGTAGTAAGGTTACAAATTTTGTGGTGGAACCACATCAGGCCATTTGTTGTGATTCCAGGGGAAATGCCTTGAATATGGTAGCCGGGGAAAGTGAAGAGGCAAGAAAGATGACGGTCATACTTTCCCAGGTAAAACCGGATACCTTAGTAAGTGAAATAAAGAAGATGCAGAACTTGCATCTTCCATCCCGTCATCACGTCGATGTTCATGATATTCATCCTGATAGACTTTACAAGATATTCATAAAAACCTATGAAACCGTCCCCAAAAATTTTGAATCCTTGCTTGGCATTGAAGGAGTGGGACCAAAGACCATTCGTGCCCTGGCTTTGATCTCAGAGATTGTCTATGGTAAAGCCCCGAGTTTCAATGACCCTGTAAGATATAGCTTTGCGCATGGTGGTAAGGATGGACATCCGTTCCCTGTTGATAAGGCAGTTTATGATCGTTCCATTGAAATATTAAGAAAGGCCCTCAAACAATCGAAGGTGGGAAACAGTGAGAAGATGGACGCTATCAAACGGTTGAATTATCTTGATGCATAGGATTTTCAATTTTGATAATTAGGAGAGGAAGATTCTATATGCAGGGATATCTATTACAGGAAACAGTGTTATTTTATCAATAACGCAAGTATGAATTAGAAGGTTTTGAGATTAGTATATATTCCAGTATAACGCTATGCTTGAGGGGCGCGGCGCTGTTTGCCGCGTCCCTCTCAAAGCATTCGTTAGGCAAAGCTGCCTTTAATCGTGGTCTGTCCCCTATAAATCACTCGGAATTTCCCTGCCTTCTCCACGTGCCGTTCTCCAACGTGAGCACGGCCACGAGCAGGTGGGCCGTCACGGCTTCTCCTTCTGACACACGAGCTTGTTCGCGAGAGTCGTGTCCTTCGCCTTGTCGAAGGGCCCCTTGTATTCGTCTATCTCTTTGCCTTTGATCCCACCACCGACGTCGTCGGCGACCCGCGGCCCCAAGTCCTCAATCAGCAACTGGGTGCCGATCGGGATATCGGCCTTGTCGACGGCGACTGAGCTCCCCACGGTCAGCGGCCGGTTGCCCTTGCCCAATGGTTGCGACACCTCCTTGTAGCAGCCCTTACCAGCAACGTTAATAAACTTTCCTGAAAGCGTGAGGCCGCTGCCCTCCATGTCTACGCCGAGCGGCGGATCGCCCTTCGTCCTATGCAGGAATTGCTCCCTGAACGTCCCCGTCAGGCCGCAGGGGTCTTTCTCCGTAGGCCGCGCGGGGAACTGGGATTCGTCCGCGATGAAGTAGCTCGTGATCTTGTATTTGCCGCGCGACTTGAAACCCTTCGGGCACGCGGCCACGATCCGATAGGTGGAG
>JAUQXU010000208.1 GCA_030837935.1 Candidatus Brocadia sp. | reverse complement strand
TCCCACTTTATTTGCTAACCCTCAAATTGCTTGAGAATAATATAGCAGCATTACTTATTAGCTTGTCATTTGTGATTTCAAGAATTGTTAGTTATGGTTTGAGTTATGATGTTCATCCGGAATCGTGGTATCCGTTCTTTTTCTTATCTGCTTTCTTAATGTTTGAAGAAGAAAAGTATTCGCTATATTTCGTTTTCCTTCTCCTGGCTATGTTAATTAAAGAAGATTCTTATATCGTCTCCATTGGATTGGGATTCTATATCTTATACAGGAAAAAGTATAGAATTGGCTTCATCACTATTTTCTTAAGCGCTGCAATGATCTTATTTACTTTTGGAATTGTGTTCCCGGCCCTAAAAGAATCTAATTCATATATGATGATCCATTATTGGTCTGATTATGGGAGCACTCAGGGAGAAGTCATACTCAATATGCTTAATCCTCTGAAACACTTCGAAGTAATTTTTACGAAAGTTAAGATACCCAGTATTTTCAATTTGTTATCTGTCTTCAGTTTCATGCCTGTTATTCATTGGGCAACTTTATTGTTTTTGGTTGTTCCGGGAAGCATGATATTATTTACATCCGGCGAACCGACAATGTACAATATTCTGGTTTATCATGGATTTTTGATCATCCCATTTATGTTTTATTCCGTTTTGATCAATTTAAAATTCCTGATGAACAAGTTCATTACGCGTTCAAAACTTATCATGCTGGTGATAGTAGCACTAATTTTCTTGGTCAATTTGGGTAATTCCAGGTTGTTTAAGCAGATCAGTGAGAATGAGTTTCGATTGGATTCGCGTTATGATGCGGCACTTCAACAAATTAGCATGATTCCTCAAAATGCACTTGTTTCAGTGCAAGTAGATTTGGCATCACATTTTACACCGGGCGAAAATAGATCAATTATCCCGAGAAAATCAGATAAAACTGAGTATTTAATGTTTGACCTGGAAGGTAATCCTTACCCGCTTTCAAGGGAAGATAATTTAAAGCTCTTTGATGAAACTATTGGAAACGGGAAATGGAATAAGTTATTTGAAGATAAAGGTTTTGTTTTATTTAAGAAGAAATAGTCTCGGTTTAAGAGATTAGTATTTAAAAAGACAATCTCTGTAAGAGATGTTATCTTCAAGATTACATATAAGATCCAAGTTCAGTTGATATTTAAAGATCATTGATCAACTGAAGTATATTAATAGAATAGACTGTAAGCACATGTTTTGTGACGGTTCAGTCTTGAGTTTTTAAATCAATAAAATGTATATTAGGGTGAAATTTTAATTATCAAAAACTAATATGGAAATACTTGGCAAAAAGATCACAACAAAAGAAATAGTCATCGCAATATTAACCGTTGTTGCTTTTGTATTCTTATTCTTCATAATGCTCGGAATTTTCCGCAAAGATATTGAAAAAGAGCCATTGGTTAACTTCGATAAAGATGTATCAAGCCCGGATCATATAAATCTTTCTATGCAGATTACCGAAATTGACCCAGTGAAGGGGGATATGCAAATCAGGATAAGCCCTGAAGCCAAAGGTAAATTGAGCGAAGATAACATAAATCTCTCAAAAGATATAATAATCTAT
>JAUQXU010000207.1 GCA_030837935.1 Candidatus Brocadia sp. | reverse complement strand
ACGGGTTTCATGGGGATATGTCTTAGCAAGTTTTATCTCCCCTTTATCGTTCGACTGAGCTCACGACGAAGTCCCCTCCTTGCGAAAAAGAGGAAATGGTGTGTTATTTTGGTTGCGGCTCTGCTGTGCCGGGTGATTCCTCAGTTTTTCCGGTCTCTGTATTTTCACCACGGATACTTTCTGCCGCTTCATCCAAGTTGCCGAAGAAATCTTCTAATTGACGGTCTATCCGGATATTTACATCTATAGTAATTTGCATCGGCTTTACGTCTACTTCCACTTTGTGTTCAGTCTTACATCCCTGGGAAAAAATAAAAAACACCATGAAGGAAACTACCAAGGCTTTTTTCATCGATCTCTCCTTATTTTTTACTTAACCAATACAATGAATTTTCATACTATATCATGCCTGCCTTCCTATGTGTATGAATTTTTCATGAATTATTTATTTTGCATTAAGTCACTCAGATCTGAACCGTAAGAGACCATTTTGTCAAGAGGAAGTTTAAAATTGATATTAAACCGTATTCCCTGAAAATGTGCCCGTGGCTGTTCTATTTTCACGAGGCCCATCTTTTTATTAAAACCAAATGGCAACAAATCGGCAGGCCTTCCGTCCATCTGCATGCGGATCATAAGGTCATCACCCTGGCTTAATAATGAAAGTTTTACCCAGTCATATTTAAAATTTTTCAGGGCTTCCTGGGCAATTTGCATTTGAATACTCTGTTGAACGCCCGATGTCCCTGGTACAAGTGTATCGGTGCGAAAATTAATAGTGCCACCTTCTCCGGGTGTCGAATAAAGGAAACCATCAAGGACTTTTATTTTCCCATTCTTATAACTTATTGGAATACGTCCATTCACTGCGCCTTCACCTTCGGCACGTGCTAAATTGAACTGTTTTAATATTGTTGATAGCTTAAGACGATCACAGTAACAAATAATATCTAATTCTCTTTTCGAAGATTTTATATGTAAACCATGCGTGTATACATGTCCTCCGCACCAGGAAAAACCAGTCTTTTTAAGAAAAAGAGACGATACCGATTCTATCTGAAACTCCACCTCTCCTTCGTTCATTTCAATATCCCCCCAGGCAAATCGTTTAAATTTTAAGACCTGCTCAGGGTCGCTCCGGAATTTATATAAATCAGGTATACTCAAGTCCAGGTCAAGCCCTTCAAGAATCATCTTTTTTTCAGGGGCTTCTATTGCAGCGTTGCGCAATGCTACAAGACCACTACTTGTTATCGTATTACCAATCGATGTGCAATTACCGTTAATATCCAGATTGCCGTCAAAAAACGTGCCTGCCAAGTGACGAGAGAACTTCCCAAGGTCTATTTTTATGGCATTCCCGGACTCTGAGGATTTAAAATCAACTTTCGAAATAAAACTACCTTCGTTACTTATTCCCGCCATTCCCGAGAAATTAATCCGGAAATCAGGGAGGAAATCCGTGTGCTGGCCTGAAAAGAGGATGTTTCTCCCGTCCTGATAAGGAATTGCAGAAATTCTCCCTACATCCATGTCAGCATATTTTATTTCACCTATAGTACAATATCTTTTTGGTTCATGTGCGAATTTGATTTTATCCATTCCCACCGCTGAATGTGGCCATTGAAATGGGATTTTGGCGTGTATTTTTCCTATATGAAGACTTCCCATGTTGCATTCAGCATCAGTTACCTTCGCAAAAGCCTTTGTCGCAGGAATCTGTGCACTGCCAATGGACGAATTACCGCGTATCAGGAGATTCGGAATATTGATATGCATATCATCTGAATCATGGTGCATATGAGACATTTTCATTGCAAATCGAGCAATACCATGTGACCCCTTTCCTTTTCCATAAACGGAAATAATCTTTGGATGCAAAGAACCCTTTTCTGTCTGTCCGTAAAATTGGAGTGGTGAAACTGTACCTGGCGAACTCAAAGAAAAAGACCACTGAGATCCTCTTTTTTTACCTTTAAACAGAAAGGGCAAAGATTCGGAGTTGGCGAGTTTTAACCAGAAATGAGAATTGCTGTTTGTTAATTCTTTATTAATAGTTACAAAAATTTTCCCCTGCATATCCATCTGTTCCGGAGAGATGTGCAGATTACAATCGGTGTTTTCTCCCATGGATAGTTCTATGGGAACGGGTGACACCATACAAAAACGGGAGAATTTCATGTGAATATCGTCCTGCTTTTTTCTAACTTCTATCGTTAATGGAACGTTACCAGGGGAATTCTGCACGTGCAATCCATTGTATTCAATATTCATATCCGCAAGGTCAAGCTTTATACCAAGGTCATTTGTTTTAAAATCATATCGTGCGTTCATATCTATTGTGGATACAATGTTAAATCCCGGCAGGAGATTTGTCAGATTTGGATATAGCCATACTTGTAGTTCATAACCAGAAGCGGGTTCGTTTCCCTCCGTGACAAAAGGTTTCGCTTTCATGCTTAATGGGATTCTAAAATTCTCATCTCCTGCCTTTAAAATAATGGTTGCATTCCGCAATGCAAATTCTCCAAAACTTATGGGCAGTGTTTGCTGCCGGGAATTGACCGGCTTTTTTTGCTCTGCATCCGAAGAACCCTGGAAAAGTTTAGTGAAATCCATTCCAGGGATAATAATCGTGCCGTCTTTATATTCCGCCCTTATTTCAATCCCGCTCATGATAATTTTATGAATATGTCTTTTCATCAAACCAGGTAAAGAATAATCGACCCTGATAGAATCACATGACAAAGAGGGACTTTCGGGTTCCCCCCATTGCAGAGAGGACAGATCGAGTCGGCTAAGGCTGAATTTACGAACTTCACAGGTAGATGTGCTAAATCCCAAATCTTTCGCAATACGAGGAAAAAGTATCTTTACGAGAAATAACGGAACAGAAAAATATATACCACATGCTAGAGTAAAAATGACGAGCGCAACGAAGAGAAAGCGAAATACTATCTTTTTATTCCGGTTCATAGGAACAATTCCTTTATCAGAGATTTATCATAATCAATTGTAAAATAATATAAAACCATATAAACAAATACAAGCATACAGTGATAAATTTTCCTTGATAGCCCTTTAAGCACTGTTAGAATAAAGAAAAATACTATGTTTACGATTTATCCGGTTAGGAATCGCATAAAAAACGTTATTTTTGCAAAGGACGAAAACTATGGAAGTCGCTTATTTTATTGTTAGTGTGGTATTGCTGATTGTTGTTGGCTTTGTATTCTATGGGAAGTATCTTTTCAAGCGTAAAAAGAATAATAAAAAAGGACTATGACAATGAAGAATATCCGATCTTTTTCGTGGCTTTCGCCCCAAACGATGGTAGTCTTTATCTTGCTATGTGCCTTCTTTTTCCCCGGAGGAATGTCCTTGGTATCAGCACAGAAAAAAAGAATGCCTGCCCCTGAATTAGCGGGTGGCACTGCCTGGCTCAATGTTTCAAAACCTCTGACTCTGGCTGATTTAAAGGGTAAGGTGGTACTCCTTGATTTCTGGACATATTGCTGTATTAACTGTATGCATATCATTCCGGACCTCAAAAAGCTAGAGGCAAAATATCCCAGGGAATTGGTGATTATAGGGGTACATTCTGCAAAATTTGAGAATGAACGGGATGCAGATAATATCCGGCAGGCCATCCTGCGGTATGAGATTGAACATCCCGTTGTTAACGACAGCAATTTTACCATCTGGCAGGCGTATGGCGCCAGGGCATGGCCCACGCTCGTACTGATCGATCCGGAGGGATATATCGCGGGGTCAGACACAGGCGAGGGGCATTATGAGATCCTGGATAAGCTCATTGGTCAATTGATCTCCGATTCTCGTTCCAAAAATCTCATCAACGAAGCACCTTTACCACTTTCATTAGAAAAATACAAACTCGGTACAAGCCCCCTTTCATTTCCTGGTAAGGTATTGGCAGATGGGACATCGAATCGGCTGTTCATTGCTGATTCCAATCACAATCGGATTATGATAACGAATTTGGAAGGTGATGTCCTGGATACTGTTGGTAATGGTGAAGAAGGCAAGAACGATGGGACATTTACAGAAGCAAACTTTCATCATCCACAAGGAATTGCCCTCGATGGTGACTACTTATATGTTGCAGATACGGAAAATCATCTTATTCGTAAATTGGATTTGAAGGCAAAGACGGTCAAAACAATTGCCGGTACAGGTAATCAAGCTGGTTTTATGGATACAGGTGGAATGGGGACATTTTCTCCTCTTAATTCACCTTGGGATCTGGTCTTTTTAAAAGGGCAACTCTACATAGCCATGGCTGGTGCGCATCAAATCTGGGTGATGGATTTAGGAACTACCGTGTTTCAACCCTTTGCTGGCAGTGGCAAAGAGGGGCGCATTGATGGTCCGTTAGATAAGGCTACCCTGGCTCAACCCAGCGGCATTACCCTTTCTGGTTCGAGGCTCTATTTTGCAGACAGCGAGGTAAGTTCGGTCCGTTACGTAGACCTCGATAAGAAAGAAGTAAAGACGATTGTAGGGAAGGACCTCTTTGTCTTTGGGGATGTGGACGGCCAGGGGGATGAGGTGCGGTTACAGCATCCCCTGGGTGTATTGAACCACAACGGACTTATCTATATAGCAGATACCTATAACCATAAGATTAAGGTGTTAAATCCTTTTGGCAAGACGTGCCGGACGTTCTCAGGTAATGGGAAAGCCGGGCATATCGACGGCAAAGATCCCCAATTCTATGAACCCGGAGGCCTTAGTATTGCAAATAATAAGCTGTATGTTGCTGATACCAATAACCATGCCATCCGTGTGGTAGATATGAAAACCAGGGAAGCAAGTACCTTACAGATAAAAGGACTCAAAACAGAGGTTTCAAAAGCTATTCCACAGGCTGAAATGCCTCCCTTTGCAAAGTTTTTGGATTTACCTTTAAAAACCTTGAAAACAGATGCAGATATACAACTATTGGTAAACATGAATCTTCCCAAGGGATATCATCTAAACCCCAATGCCCCACTGGTATATACGGTCGAGGCAGGTACAGGTATTCTGATTGAGCAGGGCCATCGGCAATCAGGACTCGAAAAGCCTGAGCTACCTATAAAAATTCCCTTCAAGACGGGTTCAGAAGTATTGAGTACAGATTTAAAAATTTCTATGAGTTTTTACTACTGCAGGGAAGATAATCAGGGGGCGTGTTTCATTGATGCGGTAGTCTGGCGCCTACCCATCAAGATCGACAAGGATACCGGAGATACAGCGGTAACATTGGACTATGATGTGAAACTGCCGTAGGGTATTCGTAATATGGAAAACCTTTTAGAGGCCTATCCATATCTTAAATAATAATCTCCGCATGGGCAAGAGCCTCCCGATATGTGCTTCCGTCTGTAGCACAGCCCGATAATTCTGTAACCTTAGCGATAAAAGCTTTGTCTGCTTCGCTCCAGTAAATGATTATTTCATATTTACTCATGCTCCTTCTCGCCTAACCCGAACAAGTCGGAAGAGAAATGTAGGCAGAGGCTTTAACCTGGCGTTTATTGCTTTGATAGGTAAAAAATTAAAAAAATTCTTGACAAAAGTATTTACGTATTATTATATTGTCTACCATGTTTGTAGACTTTATATAAACAATAATTAAAACTGCCATCTTATTGGTAAGGGTTGTTATACTGAGAAGGTTAATAGATTGTGATTTTATTTTGGAATTCCTAACGATAGATTTAATACTATTCAATGAAAGTGCTATGAATCCCGTAGGGGTGAAATGTTTATGGAAAAATGCGATATACAAAACCTTAGCTCCATCGGAGCGGCATGTGAGAAACACAGAAACAACATGCCGCTCCGATGGAACTTGATAGTAGCATATAATGGTTTGTCTATAAACATATCGTTCCTAACGGAGATTTTCACGGTATTTTTTCAAAGAACTAAATTGATACGACTTATCGTATTCCCGTGTAAAGACTTCTTTTTTCGGCAAGTTTTTAACACCCGTTTATCCCATCAATCTCATGGATGGGATAAGGGGGTGTTGAATTTGGTTACGGCTTTATTGTGCTATGAATATATTTGAAAAAATTTGCAGCACTATGGAATAAGCGTCTTGTATTAATATTTTTTTTGGCTATTGTCTACTAATTCTATAGGAATAGCAGTCAATGCAGTGGAGGGGATTATAAAATGGAAGAAAACGTGACTCATAACAAGAAAGCCGATGAGGCAATCATAACTCAGATCCTCAGGGCGCTAAAGGGCATTCAATACGGTTACATACAGATAACGGTTCAGGATTCCAGGGTAGTTCAGATTGACAAGACGGAGAAAGTCAGGTTGGATGGACAAAGGTTGTCAAAGCCAAAAGGGGTGAAAAACGGTTAGAAAACATTCACCAATACGACAACGGTAGGAGTAAAAGTGAACTATTAATAACTTGTGCAGGCTGACCAGTCAACTGGAGGCAGGAAAGTTCTAGGAGGAAAGATAATGAGAATTTTTCTGGTTTTTAGTTGGCTGATAATCAGTCTTTTATTTTTAACAACTTCATCTCGTACAGAAGCAACTGGTGTAGATAACTTACTCGACCTTCTTCAAGGAAAGGACTTGATTACACCAGAAGAGGCTGCAGGGTTGAGGGCGGATCCGGCAATAAAGGAATCAGAACAACGGTTGGAAAAATTGGAACGGCATATTGAGGCACTCGAGCGGCGGCTGGAAGTCTCCGAGCAGGAAAACGCAAGACTTCGTGCCGAAAAACCTGCAATCGTACCGACTAGTCCGCAGCCGGACATCAAGACATTGGATCAAAAGGTGAAGGTGCTGGAGCAAAGGTTGGCGATGGGAGAGGAAGCTACGGCGGAGATCACCAAAAAAGCACCAAAATTCGAAGCGGGCAGCGCCGGAATCCGATTCAGTTCATCCGATGGCGAACACGTCTTGAGTTTGCGCGGTTCAGTGCAAACTGATGGCAAATTCTTCATGGATGATAAAGATACGGATAAAAATCCGCCAGAGGGCAGCAATCTGACGGACAGGTTCGAACTCAAGCAAGCTCGCATCCGGTTTGAAGGTTCGCTGTTCAAATACTTCGACTTCAAGATTATGCCCGATTTTGGAGGCAACAGCGGCACTCGTTTGTACGATGCCTATGTTGACACCCACTATTTCTCATTTGCCAGTCTCAATGTCGGGAAGCAAAAGCCGCCCATCATTTTGGAACGTTTGCAGGGTGATAACGATTTCACATTCCTGGAGCGGGCTTACCCCACGTACCTGGGACCAAACCGTGATGTCGGCATTGTGCTGCACGGCGAATTTGCCAGACCGGGCTATAAAACGCAGTACACCGGCAGCCATGTGAACTTTAAAAATTTATTCAGTTATCAAATCGGGGTTTTCAATGGCGTTGGCGACAACGGACCCATCGACCAACAAACGGATTTCGACGACAACAAGGAGTTTGCCGGCCGCATCTGGGCGCATCCCTTCCAGTACAGCGGTATTTCCTTACTCGACAACTTAGGTATTGGCGTGGGCAGCAGTTGGGGGCAGCCACATACGAGAAGGATGACGAATTTGCCCAGCCCGAACGGCCAAAATACGATTGTCGATTATTCGAAACTGGGAAGCGGCGTTACCTCACTTACCGCCGATGGTGGCGATCACACCCGCGTTTCCCCGCAAGCCTACTGGTACTATGGACCATTCGGATTGTTGGGCGAATACGTAGTGTCGTCGCAAGAATTGCTGGGCAAAAATGCCAGCGGCGAGAACTTCATTCGGCAAGACAACACCGCCTGGCAGGTGCAAGCCTCCTATGTGGTAACCGGCGAAGACAATACCTTCCAGAGTGTAACTCCCCGCAATAACTTCGATCCGCGGAATGGGGGATGGGGCGCCCTGCAACTTTCAGCGCGTTGGACCGAGTTGGATATCGATGATGATACTTTTGCATTCCTGGATCCTGACAAGTCGGTGAACCATGCGACGACCTGGACTGTGGGCGCAAACTGGCTCCTCAATAAAGCTACGCGGCTTATGGCCAACTATGAGGAAACTTACTTTGATGGCGGTGCTGAGGGAGGAGGAGATCGTCAGACGGAAAAAGTATTCTCTACCCGCCTTCAGTTGTCGTTTTAATACAGATTTTTAAGCGATGGCATCATTTTATTCTTTTTGTTCTAACGCTAGGTTTCAGCCGCCGCTGGAAGCGGTCGGCTGCAAGCCCTTATTAGGCCTTTACTGCCACATTGACGCATATTAGTGAGTTATGATAGTCGATGTACTCTTTGGCGATCTGTGGGAACTTGGTTGGCTCCAAGCGGATAGCTCCGTAATCCAGAAGGACATGGTGGTTCGGACAAACGCAAATGATGTTCGTCCGTATGTCTGGACCGTTATGTGGAGATCCCAGGGGTTTGATATGGTGCGCCTCAGCGTAGGGTGTTCTGTCACCCAAAAGGAGAGTAACTCCGCATATTTGGCATTTGTATTCTTGAACGGCTTTTACCTGACGAGCCAAGTTAGTATCGCGCAGAATCCTGTAAGTATTGCACTCTTCACGAAGCGTAGGTTCTGGTTCGCCTATATCGGAGGCGACAGGTGTATTTCTACTGGCATTCGCCCATGGCCCGTTGGTATCAGAGTGTAGAAGAACCCTAAATCCCTCTTTCTGTCGAACCTCTACGCCGATTTTCTGATTGAGCGTCAAGTCAGTGGGAACTTTGCCACGTGCACATATTTGGTAGTAAGGGTACCTGCCAGGACCGGCAAGTGAAGTAAAAATATATCCTTCTGTTGTCTGGCCACTAGGCCAGACGATCGACACATTGATTTTATTGGTTAAACCAACAGTTCGTAGCTCCTTGTTATAATCGCTAGGAATAGTGATTGGATGATTTCGGTACTTCAAGAATGATTTGTTTATGGTGAATTCGAAGCGGATCATAGTTTCCTCTGCCTTTCCCTCTGTCTATCCATACCTACTTACGTTCGGAGCGGCCGAATATGATTTAGCCGTACTAATAACCGTCTTATTTTACGGCTATTAGTACATATAATACTTTTACTGATGACGTATTATGCGGCCATTTAGGCATATAATAGCGTTTGTGTACTATTTGACGACATACTAATGTAATTGGTAAAGCAATGTCAAGGTATTTCATGAGTGAAAACTCATCTGTCAAAATGCATTATTCACATGTGAATTCTTGCTTTTCCCTGTAGTCTTGCATTACAATTGATAAAAGTTTGATTCCTCATTAAGCAAAGACCAACATGTGTTTTACGCCATTTCCCTGAAACGCATTTCTTTGAAAAAAGGATTGGGAACGTGGCAGGAGTTGTTGTAAAAATTTCAATACGAAAGGGTGGCATGGATAAATCCTGTCTCTGTATGTTTTTAACAGGGATTGTTTGTCCGTGTTTAACTGAAAACCGAATACTTTTTAATAACACAAATATTCCCTTCCCGGGAGGGGCAAGAGGTGGGTACTTTTGCCGGGAGATGCCCAATTACCCACCCCTAATTCCCCTCCCAAGAGGGGACTTTATAGCTTGCGTTATGTTTTTCACTTTCCTGTGGGTTCGATGAAAGAATTTCTTAAACTCCTGAAAGAAAATAAACAATATAAGGAGATTATACACAGCCTCCTGGCCGGGAAGGATTGTGCTGTCAACGGGCTTTGGGGGTCATCTGCGAACTTCTTTGTCGCGGCCATTGCCGGGGAACGATTGAAGGCGAGTAAGGTAAGACCTAAATTGCTTGTGGTTGTGCCGAATATTGAAGAAGCAGATGAAGATCTGGAAGATCTCAATACCTTTTTGCCCGGCCACACCAGTCTTTTCCCCGCTGGTGAAAATATTTTTGCCGATGATTTTGAGGATGACGTTGATATACAGGCGCAGAGGATTCATGTCCTCAATCAGATACTTCACGATGATGTTTATGCAAAGCACAATCTGGATATTATTGTAGCGCCGATTCAGGCGCTTTTACAACCGGTGCCGTCTCCACGGTTAATATCTGAGAATATCCTGAGAATCCAGCGAAACCGGGAATATCCCCTGGAAGAACTCATTGCGTGGCTGCACGATCACCACTACCGACTGACCAGTCAGGTTGAAAATGCGGGGGAATATGCCTTACGCGGCGGCATTATTGATATTTTCCCTTTTGCCTCAGACACTCCTTACCGAATCGAATATTTTGGAGATGAAATTGAATCTGTCCGCAAATTTAATGTGGAGTCTCAGCTTTCCGAACAAGACTTAGATACGTGTCAGATACTTGCCCTTGATAAGATTTATACCGCAAACGCTCTTCCAGGAGAGTCCGGAAAAACATCTCTCCTGACCTACCTCAGAAAAGATACCTGGATTGTCCTTAAGGAACCTGCAAGCATAGAAACTAGGGTAAAAGCGATATGGGCCAGTATCGATGCTGAATATAGTATGTCTAACCTTATGAAGGTGAGCACAGACAAACAAGTTAGTCCATGCAACCCGTGTGATGAAATCTTCAGTCAATTGAGCGCCTTCAGAAAGATTGCCTTATCGAAACTGCCGGTAGCATCAAATGATGGGGATTACACATTCCGTGTTCAATCTGCTGATAATTTTCCCCAAAATATTCAGGAGATCACATCAGAACTGAGTAAGGTCATTGAGACCAATGCTCGTACGGTTATTTTTTGTAACAACGAAGCGGAGGAACATCGGTTTCAGGAGATTATCAGTGATTCGGGTATGAAACGTGATAATCAGGTAGAGTTGCGTATAGGACACCTGCGCAGCGGGTTTCAATTCTCTGATATACACATCGCCATCCTTGCACACCACGAAATCTTTCATCGTTACCAGCAGCGTCGTGAGACGAAAAAGCCCATTCAGACCAGGGCGATAGACTCCTTTCTTGATCTGAAAAAGGGGGATTATGTGGTGCACGTGAGCCACGGCATCGGACGTTATTTGGGGATGGAAACACTGGAAGAGGAGGGACACAAGAGGGAGTACCTTGTGCTGGAATTTGACGAGAGGACAAAGATCTATGTGCCTGCAACGAAGATTGAGCTGGTACAAAAGTACATCGGCAGTTCAGATCACAGACCAAGACTCGATAAAATCGGTTCAAAGTCGTGGGAGGTCAGAAAGAAACGCACAGAGAATGCCGTTAAGGATGTTGCCAGTGATTTACTGCATGTTCAGGCGCTGCGGAACGCAAAGGAAGGTATTGTGTATCCGAAGGACACGGAATGGCAGAGGGAATTTGAGGAGTCATTCATCTATGAAGAGACCCCTGACCAGCTTCAGATCATAGAAGATATCAAGTGCGACATGGAATCAACGAGGCCTATGGATCGGCTTATCTGTGGTGACGTCGGGTATGGCAAAACAGAGCTTGCTATGCGCGCAGCCTTCAAGTCGGTCATGTATGGAAAACAGGTGGCGGTGCTGGTACCCACGACAATTCTTGCACAACAGCACTATGCGACTTTTTCGGAGCGCATGGCCGATTATCCGGTAAAGATAGGGGTGTTAAGCAGGTTTAAGACACGCAGGGAGCAGAAGGAAACCCTGGAGAAGACGGCTGCCGGTATGGTTGATATTCTCATTGGTACGCATCGTCTTTTACAGAAAGACGTCTATTTCAAAGACCTGGGTCTCGTGATTATTGACGAAGAGCAGCGATTTGGAGTCGAACACAAGGAGCGATTGAAAAGATTACGACAGATGGTGGATGTGCTCACGCTGACAGCCACGCCGATTCCCAGGACCCTCCACATGTCACTCATGGGGATTAAGGATATTTCTTCACTTAACACGCCGCCGTTAGGCAGGCAGTCGATTCACACACAAATTATCCGGTTTGACCCGGAACGTATCCGGCATGCCATTATGCTGGAACTCAATCGTGACGGGCAGGTGTACTTTGTTCATAATCGTGTGTATAATATTGAACGTGTTGCCAGAAATTTATCAGAGATTGTGCCAGGTGCAAGGATCATGACCGTTCACGGGCAGATGGACGAAAAACTTATGGAGCAGAGAATGCGGGACTTTATTGATGGCCGTGCCGATATCCTGGTGGCCACAACCATCATAGAATCAGGTCTGGATATTCCAAACGTCAACACGATATTTATCAATGATGCCGATACCTTCGGGCTTGCTGACCTGCATCAGTTGCGGGGGAGGGTAGGCAGATACAAACATCGTGCCTACGCCTATATCATATTACCCATCGACCGTCCCGTTACTCCGGAGGCAGAAAAGCGGGTAAAGGCCATTGAGGAATTTGCCGAATTGGGTGCGGGATTCCGGATTGCCATGCGTGACCTGGAAATCCGTGGCGCCGGAAATATTCTGGGGACGGAGCAGCATGGTCACATTGCGGCAGTGGGATACGAGATGTACTGCAGATTATTAGAATTGGCCGTGAGAAAGGCAAGGCACGAACCCATACGTGAGCCCATAGATGTTTCCATCGATCTGAACCTGGAATCCTTTATCCCCAACACCTATATTCGGGAAGATACATTAAAGATGGACCTCTATCGCAGATTGAATCGCTCCACCACCTTTAAGGAAGTAAGGGCTATTACTGAAGAAATAACAGACCGGTTTGGTAATATTCCTCATCCGGTAAGAAACCTTCTTTCTGAGAGCGAACTGAGGATTATTGCCCAGCAGTCACAAATTCGCTCCATAGTACGGGTAGATGGTGTCTTAATTATCCAGGTTGCAGATTTGAAAAAAGCAGAAATAAGCTTAAACAAATTGCAAAAATATATACGGGTTATTAACGAAGACACGTTGCATGTAAGACTTCCCGGAAAGGGAATGATGCCAGAGGATTTACTAGACTTTTTAAAAAAAACAATTAAGATTTAGATTATATAAAACTCTGTTTCTAAAACCTTTTATCAAAGGGTGCAGCTTGAAAGTATTTATACGAAATATCATATTTGTTTTATCGGTTACCTTTACCGCATCTGGCATTTCCTTCGGGGCTGTGGGCAATTTTAGCGAAAACAGTATTAATTCTGTTAAGGCGGTCGTGGGTGACGAGATAATTACCCAGGGAGAAGTTGTTAAACGTGCAGCAGTGGCCATTCATGAGGCGCAAGGGAAATATAATGAAAGGGAGTTTCTTGAGAAGGTTGACGAAATATTGAAGGGCACATTGGATGAATTGATTAACAGAAAGGTACTGATTAAAGAGGCTCAGCGGCTATTCGGCACGGATGAGATGCAAATGAAAGATGTAGAAAAAGACCTTGATTCTTTCATGAAGGGCGCGGTTAAGAATGTGGGTTCGTTGTCAAAATATTATGAAATTGCTGAATCTCAGGGGATAAATCCGATTGAAAAGAAAAACGAACTCAAAGAAGATATTATGATAGACAAGATCATGAAGGATAATGTCTATAACAGGGTTAAAGTTCAACCAAAATTATTGAAGCGCTATTATACGGAGAATATCGATGAATTCCGGCAAAAAAAAGAGGTGAGCCTCCGTCAAATCATGATTAAATTCTCCGCTCATAATAACAAGAAAGAAGAAGCGCTTTCTCTGACACAACAGATCGTAAAGCGTCTTGAAAAAGGTGAGGATTTTTCAGCCATCGCCAAACAGCATTCAGATGG
>JAUQXU010000206.1 GCA_030837935.1 Candidatus Brocadia sp. | reverse complement strand
GGCCATAGAAGCCTTATATTTATTGGCTTTTACGGCGAACAGGAAGTTTTTTTCTCGTGACTACTCGTATGTTCCGGCTCGGCAATGCCTCCGGCAACTTTATCTGCAATGCCTCTAATAATTCACGTGATTGTTGTCGTGGGCGTGGTATCTTCAGACAACGCGCATTTTGGCCTTTAATTGTCACTTCCATTGAACAAATAGTTGCCAATTGATCGAGACCTCCTTCCACCGTGAGATCAAAACCCGCCCACGCATCGCGCAGCCTTCGGATTATCAGGTACGCAAGCATTACCACAAATACATGCCCTCGCGTGCTCTCCTCCTTTCTCACGTACACGGGACGAACCTCAAGATTCACCGTCTTGCACCCCCGAAACACCTTCTCCACTTCCGTCAAGTCCTTATACCGGTCATGCACCAGGTATGTGTCCGCCTCGTTCTCCTTCAGGTCCGTCTTGATTACATAACATCCGTCAAGATACGATTCTTCCTTTAATGCTTCTTCATCGCTCTCTATCTTCAGCATCCCGGCCTCATCTTTTATCTGTGTCCACGTCTCTAGCTTCAGTTTCTTGAGCCTTTCCTTTGCCGCTTCCAGCGCCTTCGCCACCGATGCCCTTGGATGCTCTCTCAGATAACCATTCTTCCTCTCGATGTATTTCTCGATACTCTGTAATTTTGATATGCGTGTCTTTGCCATCTCTTCTGCCCTCGTCGGATTGCGCCTCAGAATATATCGAATCCCCTCACCCTTTATCTCGCAGAGCTTTTCTTCAAACAACTCTAATTGCAGAATCCCTTTGTTTATCAGCGTCTCTATCTGCGGCTTGGTTATCGCCGTTATGTAATGAAATCCTTCCGGTAAACGTTCGATTTGCATCGTCCTGATCATCCCACGATCGCCTACGAACGTCACTTCTTTGCATCCATACCGCTCTGCTACCTTCTTTACCTGAGACTCAAAGGTCTTTGGATCCTGAGTATTGCCACTAAAAACATCCGTGGATACCGGCTCCCCGGATTCATCACACAACATACCAATCACTATCTGCTTTTTTCCCTTCTTGCCGTCACGATTATACCCGTACTCACCAAAATGATTCAACCCCCCCTCCACATAACTGCTCGTCACGTCATATAAAAACAGCTTCGGCTTCTTGTCTCCCCGTCTTAACTCAAACAGCTTTTGCTCTATCTTTGCCTGATTCTCCGATAACCACGACAAATTATCGTACAGATTATTCTCGTCAAACCCACGCTTCATATCCAATACATCACCCGCTGCATGTACCTGCGCCAGCCTTACCGCCGACAGTCTTGATCCCTGATCTATCACCCGCGCCATTACCTGCCACAGCGCCAGCTTCCCCTCAAAGTCCTTCCCCAATGCCTCCTCTATCCCTAATTCCTTTGCCACCTGGTACACACTCCAGACCGCACCCACTGACATACCCTCCCGGAGTTCCACCGATTCTGACAATGCACCCAATGCACTGAGATCCTCTTTGTGGCTGAGTGCAAGCTTTATCGCTTCTATCTCCTGGCGCGTGCAATTCGACAGATTTGCAATGGTACGTTTCCTGACCTTTCCTTCCTCTCGATATGATTCTCGCAAAAGGATGGAACGATAGATTTTTTTGCCGGATTTTGATTTGTTCTCTACAATATGCATGTCCACAATAATATATCATAGTATTCAATAATGTCAATCTTATTGTTGAATATTAATAATATATTAGTGACTACATATTTATCAATAAAACGGAGCTAACTGCCCATATATACCATACTTGTGTGTTTTGGCTGGGGTGAACATCCGTTGTAATTCCAAATCAGAAGCAATTACAAAGACGTGGCAAGAAGATACTATAAAAAACGTAAATATAAATATGTGATTTACCGTGTCTAATATTTTGCGGAAATTCATCTAATGACTCCTATTTATATTATTATGTCTTTTTTGTTTTTTTAGACAGGAAGCATATTTGAACAGAAAATTAAATAGGCACAACCATTCCTATCCCTTTTCTCTACGATAAATCCCCGAAAATTTTAAAAAAGTAGTGGGCATTTACTTCCATTAAGAAAAATAGAGGCAAAAAAATAACGCTATTTTCCGAAAGAAAACAAATTTGCAAACAAAGGGAAATGTGGTAATACGATTGGTTTAGATAAGATAGGTAGAATTGAACTGATATAATTTCGTGGAATAATATCGATCTGGAGGTAAATGATGGAAGATTTTTGAAGTAAACCAGGGAATTTGATTATCCTGCCGGAGTGAAAAACATAGGGGTAAATGGGGTTTTAGGGTAAGACTGATATTTTGAGAAACAGATGTGTTTCCTGATAAATAATCGAAAGACAAAATATTCTTTACGTCTCTATGTTCCGTTTCTCCTAATCCATGATCTCCATTCGTGTGATGGACATGAACAGTATTATGTACAAAATGAACTTCATGTTCATGTTCCAAAAGCTCACCCATTGTTGCATTTGACAGACAAAATGCAATGGCGATTAATATTAAGTGAAGTTTGGTTGGTCTTATTTTTATCATCAGGGATTTGCAGAATAAACACTAAAAAAAATCATTACCAAATATTAGTTCATAATATATTGCAATGTCAACAAATTTCCATAAATTAACCGTAATTAGGAGTATTAATTACAACTCTTTAAAAATACATGAACCTATTTACCTTATTCATTTAATCTTTTATCATATTGCATATAAAAAAAATCTGATACAAATTGTAAATGAAATAAACAAAGGTAACGATGAATCATTATTCAAAGCAATCAGGATTAATAAAAGCGTTATGTATACAAAACCAGTTATGGAAAGAATTACTAAGGCTCAAATTAATGGTGATAAAGAATTAAATCAACAGTGTTTTATCAGCCCGAGGCTTTGCCTCGCCAGGGGTTGTAATATGGTTATGGTGATTCGTGTCCATATTCATACCTTTTCTAATCCACCCATCTTTACCCCTATAAGCCTGACCTTCTTTTTCAATTCAAACCTCTTCAGGCAATCAAAGGCAGCCGTCCTTGTCTCATCCGCAGTATTCGTGGGCACTGTAAGGGTTTTTGCCCTTGTATGGGTTTCAAAATCACTGAATCTCACCTTCACCGTAACTGTCCTGCCCTTATAGCCAGCCTGCTTCATATCGTTTGCAACTTCCCTGGTAAGTTCTGCGAGGGTCCTGGCTATGACCTGCCAGTTGCTAACATCGTGTTCAAAGGTGATTTCCCGACTGGTGGACTTTGGTTCCCAGTGTGTGACAAGAGGGCTTTCGTCTATTCCCCGTGATGCCTCATAGAGGTATCTTCCATAAGAATTTCCAAATCTTTCAATCAGCCTATCCATCGGTAATGCGGCAAGCACACCGATAGTTTCAATACCCATTTCCTTTAAGTGTGCCTCTGTCTTTGGCCCTACACCCCAGAGTTTTCTGACCGGTAAGGGCCATATGCGTCTTTCTATGTCATTTTTTGTGATTATGGTAAGTCCATCCGGCTTTTGCATGTCAGAGGCAATCTTTGCCAGGAGCTTGTTGGGGGCTATTCCTATGGAACAGGTAAGACCGGTCTCCTGTTTGATCTTTATTTTGATCTCGTTTGCAATCGCCTCTGCCGGTTTGTCTATGTGGGATATATCAAGAAATGCCTCGTCAATCCCGACATCTTGCATTATTGGACAGAATTCTCGCAGGACGTCCTTTATTTTTCCGGATACCCGTGAATATTCCTGGTAATCAACAGGAAGGAAGATGGCATGGGGACAGAGTTTATATGCGGTTCTCAATGGCATTGCGGAATGTATCCCGAACTTCCTTGCCTCATAGGATGCCGTTGATACTACTCCTCTCCTGGTGGGGTCACCGCTACCGCCAATTACAAGAGGTTTGCCGGTCAGGTCTGGATTTCTTCTTTGCTCAACCGCTGCAAAGAATGCATCCATGTCTATATGAAGGATTTTCCTCAATAAAATGAAAATTCCTATATGATCGAGTTACTTAATCACACGTACTACTGTTTCACCGATATCGGCAGGGCTGTCTACCACAGTAATGCCTGCATTTTTCAGCGCAGAAATCTTTGACATGGCAGTACCCTTGCCCCCGGTAATGATGGCCCCGGCATGGCCCATACGTTTGCCTTGTGGCGCCGTCCTGCCTGCGATAAAACCGATAACGGGTTTTGTGATCTCTTGCTTTATCACCTCGGCAGCTTCCTCTTCTGCACTTCCTCCAATTTCTCCAATCAATACCATGGCGTGTGTTTCTCTGTCCGCCTGGAATAATCTGAGGATGTCAACAAAATTGGTTCCTCCAATGGGGTCGCCCCCAATGCCCAGACAAGTGGATTGCCCTAATCCTCGCTGTGTCAATTGCCAGACAGCTTCATAGGTGAGTGTTCCGCTGCGTGAAACAACTCCAACATTGCCAGGTTTATGGATATATCCCGGCATAATGCCGATCTTGCAAGCCCCGGGTGTTATTACGCCCGGGCAATTGGGACCAATAAGACGTGTCTTCCTGTTTGAGAGATATTTTTTTACCTTGACCATGTCCAGTGTGGGAATTCCCTCGGTAATACAAACCGCCAGTTCTATTCCCGCCTCGGCAGCCTCCATGATAGCATCTGCTGCAAATGGTGCGGGCACGTAAATAACAGAGGCGTTTGCACCGGTCTTTGTTACCGCATCGAGTACATTGTCAAAAACAGGAATGCCCTGGTGCATGGTGCCACCCTTGCCTGGAGTAACACCGGCAACGAGTTTAGTACCGTACTCAATCATTCGTTCGGTATGAAAACTGCCTGCATGTCCCGTTATGCCCTGACATACAACCCGTGTGTCTTTATTTATCAATATACTCATCTTTTGAAATCTTCACAAACAGACTTGCATTATTAAAACTTGTTTTGATTTTTCATATAACGTTTGACACTATCAGCCTTGCTGCTTCTTTCATGTCTTTGGCAGAGGTAATTTTGAAACCAGAATTATCCAGAATTTTTTTTGCTGTCTCAACATTTGTCCCTTCCAGTCGAACGATCAAAGGAATATGAATGCCGACTTCCTTTATGGCTTGAATAATGCCAGATGCAATGACATCGCACTTCATGATACCCCCAAAGATATTGATCAAAACAGCTTTCACTTTCTGGTCGGATAAAATGATCTTGAATGCCTGGGTAACCTGTTCCAAAGACGCATCACCACCCACATCTAAAAAATTGGCTGGTTCTCCGCCGTGTAGTTTGATAATATCCATCGTCGCCATTGCCAGGCCTGCGCCATTTACGAGACATCCAATATTTCCATCAAGGCTTATATAACTAAGCCTGTATTTTCTGGCTAAAGCCTCTGTGGGAGAGATGTCCTGACAGGGGATAAATTGGTCAAATTCAGGGTGCCGGTAGAGTGCATTTTCGTCAACATCCATTTTTGCGTCCAGCGCACATAGTTCATCATCAGCCGTTATGGCTAAAGGATTGATTTCTAATAATGAGCAATCATTTTTGATAAAGGCGCTCGACAGACTTGAGATAAGGTTATTTAGCCGCATGGCAAGCGCCCCTGATATGTTTAATTGAGAAGCGATGCGACGTGACTGGAATGGATGTGTACCAAAGAATATATCAATGGGTTCTTTGATAATTTTGCCAGGTGTATTTTTTGCGACTTCTTCAATTTCCATTCCCCCCTCAGCGCTGACAATCAGCATAGGTGTCTGGAGGGAACGGTCGATGGCTATCGCAATATATAATTCCTTTTTAATCGAAAGTGCTTCTTCAATGAGTACATATTTAATTTCTGTGCCTTTTTGGTCTGTTTGACGTGTTACAAGGTGGGAACCCAGCATGCTCATTGCGCATACCCTGGCTTCTTCCGGTGTTTTGGCAAATTGAATCCCGCCGCTTTTTCCTCTGCCGCCGGCAAGTATCTGTGCCTTTATGACACAGCGGGCGCAACCAATTTCCTGAAATGTTTTTGAGGCATCAATACCATGCGATATGGCTTTACCGCGCGGGACACTAACACCATACGTTTTCAGAATATTTTTTGCCTGAAACTCATATAACTTCAAAATTGGTTATGTTTTCCTGCTGGTTCAGGATTTTTGCAATTTATCAGATTTAATAAAATTCCGAAGGTGGATGCGCACCTGCTCTACCATTTCGTCGTCAGAGATGGAAGTAATGCGCCCTTCGAGGTATTGATTGTCTATCCACTCTTTTATCTTTGCGACACCTTCGTGGGTTTTAAGAATTTGCTCGCTTCCTTTCAGTTCAAAAAAGATATTAATCCATTGAGCAATTCCCGCTATACCTGATTTGTCGGTTACGGCAACACCAAGGGGTCTATTTAAAAGTTTCTTCGTATCGAAGATATTATATATTTCTTCATTCTTCAACAGCCCGTCAGAATGGATGCCTGCACGGGTGACATTGAATTCAGAGCCCACAAAGGGTTGGGTTGGCGGAATGGGATACCCGATTTCATTCCGGTAATAGTCTGCAATTTCCGTAATCACGGTAGTATCGATTTGCTCGTCGTCGCCCCGTAAAGCAAGATATTCAATGATAAGCGCCTCGATCGGCGTATTGCCTGTGCGCTCTCCTAAACCTAAAAGTGTGCCGTTGATTACACTGCACCCATAAAGCCATGCGCTCGTGGCGTTGCTTACCGCTAAGTAAAAATCATTATGGCCATGCCATTCCATATATTCTGAAGGAACACCAGCAAAGTGATTGAGTCCGTAAATAATGCCTGGTACGCTGCGCGGTAAGGCAGCGCCAGGGTAACTGACGCCCATCCCCATAGTATCACAGGCCCGAATCTTTACCGGAAGTTTGCTTTCTTTAGATAGTTTCATAAGTTCCTTGGCAAAGGGTACCACGAAACCGTAAAAGTCAGATCTGGTGATATCCTCAAAGTGACACCGTGGAATGATGCCCTCTTCCAATGCAGCCCGCACAATATCCAGGTACATATCCATTGCCTGTTTTCTTGTCTTGTTCAATTTTAAATAAATATGGTAATCTGAGGATGAACACAAGATACCCGTTTCTTTAAGCCCCATTTCCTTAACCAATTTGAAATCGCTCTTTACAGCCCTGATCCACCCTGTAATCTCCGGATATCTATAGCCCCGTTCCATGCATTTTCTTACCGCCTGTTGATCTTTTTCGTTATACAGGAAAAATTCACACTGACGGATAAGCCCAGCTTTACCACCAAGTTTGTGAATCAGATCAAAGAGGTCTACAATCTGTTTGATGGTATAAGGGGGGCGGGATTGTTGTCCGTCTCTGAAGGTTGTGTCGGTAATCCATATTTCTTCGGGTGGATTCATGGGATTAAGCCGGTAATTGAAGGATATTTTTGGTATTTTGTTATAGGGGAAGACATCCCGAAAGAGATTGGGTTCTGCCGAATCTTGTAATTGAAAAATATACTCTTCAGGTTCCAGTGTGTTGCGGCGTTTGTTAAATCGAAGCATCTTCAATTTCCCCCTATTGACATTTTTTATTTAAGAATATAAGGAAAAAACTTGTGGCAGGATTATCCTAAATTCTAATGTAATATCTTTGCAAGTCAAGCAAAATGATAGAATTCTTCGTTAGAGAAATAATTATAGAAGGCCGTGATTTTGTATACGATCGTTACCGGGTTGTGATGTTACGAAAAGCCTCAGTGCCACTTGTGCTGACTTCCCGCATATTCCAAGGAATTCAAACAGATGCAGGCGGAATTTTACTTTACTTCTCTTGTGGATTGACATTATCAGGGAAAATTGGAATACTATGATGATTTAACAAACTAGTATTGTATATGAATATTTGATCTTACTGAGGGGAAATACATGACGGTAAAAGAAGGCACCTATAATTTAACGGCAAGTTCCGGGAAGTTGTTTGTTTATACTTTTAAAGAAGGATTTTTGAGTGCGGTGGCTCATGATCTATTGATTGAGGTAACCAAATTTAGCATTAACCTAAATATCCCGGCTGGAGGTATAAATTCGGCAAGCGTGGAGGCGGAAATTCAGGCAAATTCTCTAAAAGTAATATGTGCTGTGAAAGATGGGCAACATAGGTATGATATGTTAAAAGAAAAAGATAAAGCAGATATCGAAGAAGCCACGCTCAAGGATGTATTACATTCAGCCAAATACCCCACCATTACTTTTCGTTCTACAGATATCCGGGAAAGGGAAGGCGTTTACCACGTGAAAGGAGAACTAACCTTGCATGGAGTCACACGTCCTGTAGAGTTTGATGCACAAACTGCCACGGGAAAAGATTTCAAAGGAAAGGTTACCCTATTTCAAAAAGATTATGAGATAAAACCTTACAAGGCTTTGCTCGGAACGCTCAAGGTTAAAAACGAGGTAGATGTTGCCTTTGACCTGTCATTGAGTTAACCACCTTATTGGTCAATCACGATACGTTAAGGCCATCATATAGGGTTATGGTATTTAAGCTGGTTCCGTGTGGCATGAACAAACTTTGTTTGTACGCGTCCCCGCCTAACCTGAGTTAATTTTTCACAAATTTGACTTTATTTTTGGAGCGATAATTTATACAATTTTTGTTTTCAATCCAGAACCATGCGCCGGAATAAAGGAAATTGTGGTTTACAAGACGAATATGTATTTTTACATGATCATAATTATACTAGTTGAAAAGGGGTAAAAATGTGGAAAACAATAGGAGAAAGTTTTTAAAAATTGCTTCGCATGCCATAGGTGGTACTTTGGCGGCGGGTGTGTTGGCACCCGTCGTAGGACTGGCAATACATCCATGGATAAAAGAAACAGTTTACGGGATTGAAGATTATATTAATCTCGGTAAACTGGATGATTTTCCAGTCGGTGTTCCCAAAAAGATGAGCATCACATCTTCCAGGATGGATGCATGGAATATCTTTGAAGGACTGGTAGTGGGATCTGTTTGGGTGGTAAGAAAAGAAGATGATTCGCTGAATGTATTCTCTGTTAATTGTCCACACCTTGGCTGCGGCATAAATTGGGGAGAAGACGTAAAACAGTTTTTGTGCCCGTGTCATGAGGGAGTTTTTGATATAAGCGGAAAGAAAATATCGGGGCCTTCCCCTCGTGACCTGTACAGCTTTGAAACAAAAATCCAAAACAATAATGTCCTTGTAAGTTATAAAAAATTAATATAACAATATTTTTCTAAGGCGGCCCAGATCTATGGCAAATAAATTTAGTGAATGGATAGAAGACAGAACCGGATTGAGCAAACTTTTAAAAGTAGCATTGGATGAGCCTGTCCATGGTGGGGCTAAATGGTCGTATATTTTTGGAAGCGGCCTTGTGTTCCTTTTTATTCTCCAGGCGGTTACCGGGATCATTATGACTAGTTTTTATTCACCATCTTCGACATCAGCATGGGGAAGCGTTTATTACATTCAACATGAGACATCCTTTGGTTGGTTTGTCCGTGGCTTGCATCACTTTGGCTCAAGCGCCATGATGATACTCGCCCTTGTACACATGTTCCAGGTTTTTATCTTCGGTGCATATAAAAAACCCCGTGAACTGAATTGGATTTCCGGGGTAATCCTCCTTTTGTT
>JAUQXU010000205.1 GCA_030837935.1 Candidatus Brocadia sp. | reverse complement strand
ACAAATAATTCATCAGGAAAAATCTCTAAAGATAAATTCCTCAAGACAATTTGCGAACCAAAAGTTTTTGATATGTCGATTAGTTGCAATTTATGCACGGATTTTATGGGTAGATTCCTTAAAAAACAATTTAATGATCGTTAACAAGATAAATGTCAGGAACTCAAGGATGATCGCCAGGGCAATGGCCTTATCCATTTCCCCTTTCTGGGTGGCAAAATAGATCAATACCGACATGGTTCCAGTAGAGGTGGTTAAACCTCCCGCCAGGATTAAAGTGGCCCCGATCTCGCCCAAACTCTTTGAAAGGGCCATGACAAGCCCTTTCAGTACACCCCAAATGGAAAGAGGAAAGGTCAGTTTATAAAATATCTGAAATGGACTCGCACCCAGGGTATAAGCCACATTCTCAATATTTTTGTCTACACGATCAAATGCCTCCCGAACGAAGCTAATCATGAAGGGAATGCTCACAAAGAGTTTGGCCAAAACCACGGCTGCAAAGGTATAAGGTACATAGATATGAAAATATCCGAAAAATTTGCCCAGAATACCCGTCCTGGAAAATAAGAGCAGAAGAATGAGACCATCTACACCAGGCGGGAAAGATAGGGGCAAATCAACCACCACCGTTTCCAGGACACGTTTTCCCCGGAAGGTTTTTCGGGAAAGTACATAGGCTGTGGGTACACTGAAAACAAAAACTATCAGGGATGCAATAAAAGAGGAGCCAAATGTCACGGCGATGGAAATAAGCACCACGTGACTGCTCATCTGTTGGAAAAAGGTAGATGGGGTTGTCGTAAAGAACAGCGACCCGATAATTAAAAACATGAAGGCAATAAGAACGAAGGAAAAGAAGTAATTAGTGCCTTCAAATATCTTATTCACTGTTTTTAAATAAAGTTTTCCCATGTCGATACTTTTTCGATTCCAAATCGTTTACAGTTTTGTTATCGTGCTACTATCAAATGTAATTGTCCCAATTTGCTCTGGATCATAACGATCATCTTGATCGCATCTTCTCGGTTTAAATAGGTTCGACAGGTTAGTAAAATTCACTCCACGGTAAAGAGTGATGCCATGGAAAATATTAAGACAGAGAAGACGGGGAAAATCAATGGGAAAACACTTTTTGTGGCATTGGATATTACTAAACTGAAACACTATTGAATGTTTTCTATGCCCCGATGTAATGAAATCAAAACTTTTTGAATTTTTCAATAAGCGCAAGATTAAGATAAGTGTTGGAACGTATTTGTCGAATAAAGAGTACACATAATCGCCTAAGTGGATAATCATTGACTTTGGTAATTAAGATTGTAAAATAAAATATCTTTTATCTTCACTTAGGATATTGGAGGAACTGACGATATGCAAAAAAGTAAAACTATTACAATACAAAGGCATATTGTTGAACAGGAGAGATTGTTCCCGAAGGCCACAGGAGATTTTACAGGGCTCCTATGGGATTTAACCCTTGCTGCAAAGACCATTTCGCGCGAAGTAAACAAGGCAGGCCTTGCAGAAATATTAGGTCTTACGGGAGAAGTAAATATCCACGGCGAAGCGGTAAAAAAATTAGATATTTATGCCAACGAAAGAATCTGTAAATCCATGGATCACGGTGGCCACCTCTGTATTATGGCATCTGAAGAAAATGAAGATGTTATTCCTATACCTGACGAATTTCCCAAGGGGAAGTACGTACTCATGTTCGACCCATTGGACGGCTCATCGAATATCGATGCTAATGTGAGCGTAGGGACTATATTTTCTGTCTATCGAAGGAAGACAGCGGGGAAAGAAGCCACAGTTGAAGATTGCCTGAGAAAAGGAACGGAACAGGTTGCGGCCGGATATATTGTCTATGGATCCAGCACGATGATGGTCTATACAACAGGACAGGGTGTACATGGTTTTACGCTAGACCCAAGTATTGGGGAGTTTTTACTTTCACATGAAAACATCAAAATTCCTTCCAAAGGTAAAATCTATAGTATTAACGAGGGAAATACCAATACGTGGGATGAAGGGACAAGGAAGTACACTGCTTATCTTAAGGAAAACGATTCATCAACAGGCAGGCCTTACGCGCTGAGATATATCGGATCATTAGTAGCAGATTTCCACAGGAACCTGCTGTACGGGGGGATATTCTTATATCCTGCCGATTATAAAGACCCAAAAAAACCGAAAGCAAAATTAAGGTTACTTTATGAAGCAAATCCCCTTGCTTTCATTGTTGAACAGGCTGGCGGTATGGCATCTACAGG
>JAUQXU010000204.1 GCA_030837935.1 Candidatus Brocadia sp. | reverse complement strand
TATTTGTTTTCAGACTTATTGCAGTACTATTTTTCATAGTTTTTCTCCTTTACGCCCTACACTAAACTATATGGGGTAAAGTGTCCAACTATTATTGACACAGAGGGGCCCGATTCGATATTCACCCACTCTAATGCAATAGAAGTTACTTCCACCCTTTAATTTTTTAAAATTAGATATGTCTTGCAGGCTTTGTGCCTTCTCAACATGTTCAATGACTTCTTTGATTCGATCCAATAAGTTCTTATTTTTAATGTTGCGGAGGTCTTTAGAAAAGCTGGTTCTAAATTGAACATTCATGTCTTACCTTCAAGAAGTTTAAAAATTTCTTCTCTTTGGACTAATTCCGTACTTTTACCTTCCTCAATAGCATGAGCAAGCACCACATCCTCAATCGCTTCTTCAATTGCATCATGAAGCAAATCATGCCGCTCTTCAAGGACTTCGACTAAAGCGGTCTTGATTAGGTTCTTAAGTTGTTCCTGGTTCATTGATATTTCCATAATATCGTCCTTCCTGCTTATAATAATAAAACACACTCACTGAGATTTGCTAAACTTGCTTACTACCAAGCATGAATTATTCCCATCATAATCCATGGTATTTATCAACGCATTCTGGATTTCTTTTTTGAGTGGCTTCTCTATGATTAGATTCAGATTCATTTCCTGATCTTTATTGCTGTGATTGATGATATGGGGTATTTGCGCTGTGTTTATTGACATGGTTGATGAAATGAGTTGTGCAGCGCCGGCGGTTCCGTACGATTCGCCGATGTTTGATTTTATTGCAGAGATGGGGATCTGATTGCTATTTACATCAAATAAAGACTGGATTGCCTTCGCCTCAACGACATCCTGCATCTTACATCCACTTGCATTAGCGCTGATGAAGTCAATGTCTTCTCTTTTTACCCCGGACTCTTCCAGCGCATCATGCATGGCTCTTTCGGCACGACGGACCCTTATCTCTGCCGAATGGTTTTTACCGCCCACAAAGGTATTACCAAAACCTTTTACCTCTGCGTAGATATAGGCTCCCCTGTCCAGGGCATGCTGGAGTTCTTCCAGGATTACCACGTAACTGCCCTCTGACATGACAAAACCATTTCGCGCCTTATCAAAGGGTAAACTCGCCTCTCTTGTACCATCAATCCCAGATAACAAACCACGCAGGTAATATATCAAGTACAGATCAATGGATATCTGCTCGACGCCGCCTGCCACGATTACCTTTGCCATATCACGCTGAATCATCTTCGACGCATCGGCTATGGCATCGGTACTGGACGTAAAACCTGCAGATATGGTGCGTGCAAGTCCTTTCATCTTGAAAATGACCGATACGTAATTGATGGAAGAATTTAATGCGACATCGTAGCTGAGCATAGGCGACAACTCTGATGGATTGTTCCTGATAATTTCGTAGAAATAATCCGTTGTCTCCGAAAAATTTCCCAAGGACGAGCCAATAACGATGCCCATCTGATCCGCCAGGGAACCGTCCTGCGGCAGCTTTGCATCGTCCAACGCCATTTTGGCTGCAGAACCCAGGAAGCGTGTACCTTTATTCAGGTATTTCAGGCCTTTACTACCGAGGTATATTTCGGGTTTGAGGTCCCTTACTTCGCCACCGAGCTTGCATTTGTAAGGTGACAAGTCAAGAGACGACATGGGTGCAATGCCCGATCTTCCCGCAATAAGATTATTCCAGAATGCCTCTTTACCGCCTCCAAGAGGTGATACAACACCCAGACCGGTAACAACGACTCTTTTTTTCATATACCTTTAACCACAGATTGACACGGATGTGCACAGATATAAGACATTATAATTTACCCCAAAGACACAAAGGTTTAAAGAAAATCATGAAAAGATTTTACGTCTTTGTTTGCTTCTTTGCGCCATTGCGTTATATTTATGTAGTTGTTTTATCGTTTTTTTCTTCGTGGTCTTCGTGTGCTTCGTGGTTAAAAAAAACTTAAATGATGGGTTCGCTTCGTTTAAACCACCCTACTGAATATCGTAGTAGCATTGTTCCCGCCAAAGGCAAAGGAATTATTTAATACGTGATCCACTTTTAACTCGCGTGCCGCGTTGGGCACACAATCGAGGTCGCATTCCGGGTCGGGTGTCTCGTAATTGATCGTCGGGGGCACTATTCCATGTCTGAGTACCAGGCAGCAAACAACCGATTCTACGGCACTCGCAGCACCCATGAGGTGACCAATCATCGATTTGGTAGAACTGCAGGGAATTTTATATGCGTAATCCTTAAATACCCGTTTGATGGCTATCGTTTCTGTCCTATCGTTGTGAGGTGTACCCGTACCATGTGCATTGATGTAACCGATATCAGCAGGAGAAATTTTTGACATTTTTAACGCATCGCTCATACACTTTACTGCACCATCACCCTCGGGATGGGGCGCCGTCATGTGAAATCCATCACAGCTCAAACCATAACCAGCCATTTCAGCAATAATCGCTGCCCCGCGTTTTTTGGCAAACTCGTAACGCTCCATAATCAGTATCCCGGCCCCTTCCCCAATCATGAGTCCCTGACGATTTTTATCGAAAGGCTGACAACGATCAGGAGCCAGGGCTTTGAGGTTGTGAAAGTGGGTAAATTCCGTTTGAGGAATCATGTCACCGCCGCCAACCATTACGACATCCACCTTATTATCCACAAGGAGGTCATACGCCCAGGCGATGGCGTGATTACCCGATGAGCAGGCATTCAGCGAGATCATGGCCGGACCTTCAAAATCAAAATAGTGAGCAAGGATATTCGTAATCGAATTTGGTGGGTAAACTGCGGCAACAATTTTATCGAAACCGTTATCCTTTTTTGTGGTGTCTAACCGCAAAAGCCTTTCAAAAGGAGTCAACTCAGCAGCCAAC
>JAUQXU010000203.1 GCA_030837935.1 Candidatus Brocadia sp. | reverse complement strand
GAAAAGGTTGAACTTGCCATTTTCTGTCCCATTACAAATCAAATCAAGGGTTATCCCTTTGAAGTGCTCATGCCTGAAGGCTTGCCTGTGAGGGGAGTAATTTTGGCTGATCAGATTAAGAGTTTAGAATGGTGCATCCGGGATGCAGAATGGATATATACCTTATCACCTCGAGTAGTGTCGGAGGTATTGCAGAAACTTGGTACATTGCTGTCATGATAAAGACGTGTGAGAATAGTAACTCTTTTGAAGAAATCGAAAAAACCCTGGTTATTTAAGCTCGAAAATTAAAAAGATACTGATAATTGACAAATGAAGGTAACCCTGTTCATTTGCACTGTCAACTGTAATTGCTTCTAATTATTAGTTCAATCCTGTTTTTAAGTTGTTCGAAATTGTGAGTGTTTTGTAGGGTCAAACCTTTATAATTCAATTACAATAGCAGTCTTTAGTTAGTTTACTTTTTCTTTTTTATATGTCGATTGAATAATGAAGGTTTTGCCCCCTCTTTTTTTTCTCTGAGTGTAATGTTCGGCTAGAAAGTAATTTTTGTCTTTGACTCCTTGTATTTTAGGCGCTGAGAATACAGCAAAGGGGAATGGTATGTCTCCATCCCGGTTTTTGTTGCTCAGAATGGTTTGGTCAGGGCTATTTCCCGGTTCTTTTCGCCTATAAAGCCACTGGGTAACTCCGCAAACCTCCAAATATTGAAGTTTATTATTGATTTTTGCGTAGTAAGGGTATTATGGAAGGCCGATTTTTGCTACGCAAAAATCATTTGCAGAATTTAGGTACTACATATTGTCAAAATGTAATATGATAAAACTTTAGTTTGAGAAGCCGTTTTAATTTTGTTATCAATGATACTGGTAAACACCGAGACATTTTTGATATTCCGTATCTTTGATTTTTCCTGTCAGCATCTACCAAATAAAAGTATGGGTATCGCAAGGGTTACATGTCAGTGCAAAGGCGATAGCCTACGCATGGCTCGGTAAGGATATAGGTGGGTCTGTCGGGATCCGGTTCTATTTTATTTCGCAGATTACTTACGGTAACCCTTAAGAGGTGTAAAGCTTCTTCTACGTCTTCGGTTTTGTCCCAGATTTCTTTTAAAATCTGCCTATGCGTCATAATCTTTCCTGCGTTTAAGACAAGCACTTTCAGAAGTGCATACTCTGTCGGCGTGAGATGAACAGGGCAACCGTTTACTTCCACACGGTGTTGTGCAATATCTATCGTTAGATTTCCTACCGTAAATAAAGACCATTCGCTTTGAGGAAGAAGCCTTCTCATAACCGCCCGTATTCGTGCAAGCATTTCTCCGGCATGAAAGGGTTTTGTAAGATAATCATCCGCCCCCGCATCTAAGGCGGCAATCTTATCTGATTCATCTTCCCGTACCGACAGGATAATAATAGGCGTTTTCGATCTTTCCCGTATCTGGCGGGTGATATCAATCCCGTCCATGTCTGGCAACCCCAAATCCAGAATAATCACGTCAGGATGCGAAGAAACGGCATATTTCAAAGCCTCTGCGCCGTTTGCAGCCTCGAACACGTCATAGCCGTGGGAAACTAAGGTTGCTTTTAAGAAACGTCTGATCGTTTTTTCATCATCGACAATAAGGATTCGCATTTTTTCCGGCCCTGCCATTTACGCCTCTTTTACCTTCAGGGGTAGTATTACAGTTAACGTTGCCCCCTTGTCGGGATTGTTCTCTGCAAAAATCTGGCCGCCGTGCGCCTCTACAATCCCCTTGCAGATGGAAAGGCCAAGCCCTGTCCCCGTAATCTGGCGTGGTTTCACGGCACGGTAAAATTTATCGAAAATACGTACCAAATCCTCTTCGGGAATTCCCAAACCCCTGTCTTTTACTTCTATCTTCACTTTGTTTTCTAAAAGCTTTGCAGTAATCTCAATCGGCGTACCCGGTGCGGAATATTTCATGGCATTATCAATGAGATTTACAAATACCCGCATCATGAGGGTAAAATCCAGCAGCATCTCGGGTAAAACCCGGGGAATGTGAATCTGGATATCTCTTTTTTCGAGTTTGTCCTTCAGCAGGTGCAGGGAAGCGCCAATCACGTCTCTTAATTCGCAGGGTTTGGTTTTCATTTTCAAAGCCCCAGCCTCGACCCGCGTCATGTCAAGAAGATTACCAACAAGCTGGTTCAGGTGGCCTGACTCCTCGTAAGCTGTTTCCAAAAGCTCTTTGCGCGTTTCAGCGTCAATCGAAGAAAAATCCTGTAAGAGACTGCTTAAGGCTCCCGTGATCGACACCAGCGGCGTTCTCAGATCATGGGAGATGGAATTCAAAAGCGCCGTCTGGAGTTTTTCTCTTTCCCGTATAAGCTCCATCTGCCGGGAAATTTCGGTTAGTTTTGCCCGTTGAACAGCTACCGCAGCCTGGCTTGCCAATGCGCTCAGTAAATTATATTCTCCGGGATCAAGGCCTGCTTTATCGTCTTTAAAGAAAACTCCCAGAACGCCAAAGACGCCTTGCGATGTCTTCAGTGGCAGATAATGTCCTTTTGCTGCCGGTAAGGTATCTGTATCCCATCCGGCCGGCTTGCCGTTTCCAAAAACCCATGCAGCGATGGTATTTTCATGTTCGTCAATCGGAAAACCAGGGTCAAAACTGCCTGGTGTAATCTTGTGGTCTACCGGCAGAAAAACCGCAACATGACAATCAAATATTCCCCCCACATTCATTCGAATGGTGTGCAGCACAGCCTCTAAAGAATCAGATGCGGCTAAATCTTTGCTCAAACGGTATAGTATAGCTGTCTGTTCTTCCCTCCCCCGTGCGTCCATGGCCTGCTGCCTGGTTTTAGACGCGAGGGCGCTGACCACTAATCCCACGGCTAAAAGTCCAATAAAGGTAAAAACATATTGAATATCAGAAACCGCAAACGTTAAATAAGGCGTCACAAGAAAATAATCAAACGCCAAAACACTCAGCAAAGAGGTTAGGATTGCCGGATATCTTCCCCACCAGACAGCAGCCATCACAACAATCAGGAGATAAAAAATGACAATATTTGTAGGCTCAATAGCTCCCTTAATGAGGCTTCCCAGGAAAGTAGTGACCGCAACAAGGGCAATGCTCATGAAATACGGAACAATTTTATTTTGCTTAGCTTTTAACTTTTTCACAATAAATTTTCGCATTTTTTATTTTATCTGTTTGTGGAATCATAATAAATCAATCTTCTATAAGAACATGGAGAATTTTAGCTCCACCATTTCCTCACGATGCATTTTCTGCCTTCCTTTACTAAGAAGAGACATGAGTAAAGGCGAACAGTCTCCCCACTGCTTTAATCTTATTGGCCAATCTTTGAATTCACATCGTGTAAATTAGATGCAGATGTATTTATAACGTCTTAAAAATGTACCATGGTGAGCAGCCGCTAAAATAAGTATATGAACAATCATGAAGTATGGTACATTTCAGTCCTGTTTGAGCGCGGGAGTTATTGAGAATTCTTGCGAAACGGGTGCTGAGGTTTAAGGTTATTTTTCAGGTTCAAGAATAGTGGGAGCAACGATTCTCCTTAAACCCGCCCCCTTGGCGGCATCCATAACATCAACAACGACACCGTAAGACACATTCTTGTCTGCCCGCAAAACAAGGGTCTTGTCGTCCTGTTTTAAAAATGCATTTTTTAAAATCGAGACAAGTTCTTTTCTTTCAACGGGTTCATTCTGGAAAAAAAGTTTACCATCCTGGGAAATCGTTAATGTCCGCTCCTCAAGTTTGCTGGTGGCGGCGTATTTGGTTGAGGGGAGTTCCAGCTTAATGTTTGGCTGTTCAATGAAACTGGATGTAACCAGAAAAAACAGGAGGATCAGGAACAGCATGTCCACCATGGGGGTAAGGTTTATGATAGATTTTGTAAGACGTTTTTCACGGAATCGCATAGTTTTATAGAACAGAAAAAAATAATTATTATTAAGCCACGAATAAACACGAATTTATAACAAAGAAATTCTCTGATTTATAGCTCATCTTTTATCGCGATCCTGAGCAGGATAAAGTTTATTGAGGATATGCATGGAGTATTCTTCCATTTCCAGGACAAAGGTATCCACTTTTTTGTCGAAATAACTATAGGCAACAAGGGACGGGATTGCAATAAAAAGTCCAAATACGGTTGTTCGAATTGCTTCTGCCAGTCCTGCGGAAAATGCCTTAGCCTGTCCCAGTCCCAGTTCGGAAATAACCCCAAAGATATCCTCTAATCCCAGTACCGTTCCAAGCAATCCTAATAAGGGGGCTACTGCTGTAATGACTTCCAATACCAAAAGTCTCTTTTCGAGCGCCTTGCTCTCCTGTCGTCCCGCTGCCTGTATATCAATAAATTTTTCTTCCCGTGTGAGATGGTTATTTGAGAGTATCCGTCGTAACAGATTTGAAAAAGGACCTGATATTACCTCGCACTTAGAGATTGCAAAGGGGATATCTCCCGGCTGGTGTATTGCCTCTATGGTTTGGATAATCTCCGGCTTTAAGACTTTATCCCTGCGTAAATTTATTGCCCTTTCAATGATCACCGCAAGGGCTAAAACGGAACAAATTAATAGTGGTATCATGATGGGACCACCACCTATGAGCCATTCCAAGGTTATCTCCTCCTGTTTATAAAATAAAAAATACTATTGTTAAAACTGAACCACAAAATTTTAAATTAGGCCTTTGGCGACTTCCCCCCTGTTTCCCCTGTAAACGGGGGGATTATGGGGGGGTAATTGAAATTCCTTGGCATTAAATTAGAAAAAATAGAAATTGAACCTCACGTCGATTGATGGTTCCTTGATTTTGGATGGAAAAGGATTCAACGGAGCTGCATTTTTAATCGATGATATCAGCCTGGATGCAAGATTAAAATTCCCCGCATCATCCACAATCTTTACATCACCGATAGAACCATCAGGCAAGACCTTAAATTCCACAATGATCGGTTTGTCGTCTCTGGTTTCTAATTTTATCTCTGCACGGGTTCCATATCCCAGGAACCAGTACAGGGATATTCTATCCCTGATATGTTTAAAATAATCGGCATACTCATGTTTTTTGACGTTAAAAGATGGCGCACCCGGGATCGCTGCATTTGATATCGTATCCTCAAAAAGTACCGGGTCATTGCTTGTCCCCTCGATCTTTGCATTAACATTAAAAGAGACATTAGGTTTTCTTGTTTCGCCAGGGCTCTCCTCTTCATTCAATCCACGTTCAAGTCTGCGTTGAGGTTCAGCGCCTGACATCTCTGGTGGAGGAGCAGGCATTTCAGGTTTGAGCATTGCGGTATTCTTTGCTTCCTCCGTCTCATTAAGATCTTTCGTCTCCGCATCCGTTTTTTCTCTGGTTTCGTGTTCCTTGAGAGGCGGCAATGATTCTTCTTCTGTCCCGGATTCCTTATTTACCTCATCCTGTTTATCCGTAAAAAGTACCCCTTCGCTGTTGGGCAGTGGTTCTGCATCTTCTTGCCTGACGCTTTGTCCAATGGTGAGCCGTTCTCTTTTTGATACGTGTGTAATATCTTTGGTCTTTATCGTTTCATCTAGCTTGATTGTCTTTGTCTCTGGGGTATTCACCTTTCTTTCTTCAGATGGCACTTGAGGTTGTACCGTATGAAGGGCACTCATAGGAGGAGACCCTTGCTTCTCCAGCCCTTTGGGCAGATTGGCATAGCGGGGTGGAGAATTTTTATTCTGGATACTCTCCTCTGGAATAATTGCCTGTGCCGTAACCTCCTGCTCTTGTGGCTGTTGTTGGATATCATAAGGTATACCAGATCTCCCTTTGCCTAAAAGCGGCGCCTTGGTGCGTCCTTCAGCGTGGGGCTCGTTATTGACCGATTGCTTGTCGTCGGGAAAATTGTCCTTAGCTACGGATCCTTTTTCACCGATCTTGTCTGTATCAACAGTTGTTTCCTCATCTGCTGTATTTTCTGAAGTATCCGCAAATATCTTCTGCTTCTTTTTTTCAGCATCTTCCTCTTTCTTTGTCTTGTTTTCGTCTTGTTTGGTATTTGAGTCTGAAACATTTTCTATCCGGGCATCTGCATTTTCAAGTTCCAGGGTAACTGCATATTCACTCGGTTCACGGATAAAACTGTCTCGAAACGACCTTAGACTGAGAATTTGATTTGCCTGGGGAGACAAGAAGATGATGAGGACATGTATAACCAGGGATGCGGCAATAAGAAGTAAAAACAGGTTTTTATTAAAAAATTCAGTACGGGATTTGATGGACATGATTTTATGTTAAATGTGTGTATGCGATGTGTTAAATTCATGTATAGTTATACATTAATAACAAATGTTAAAAAGTATAAAATTCCCAGTTACAAACAGAAGTTTACAGCATAACCATTTTGTTGTCAATTGGATTCTGGCGTGTGATTCGTGTATGCCGAATGATATTGGGATGCTTCAAAATGAAACTTAACAATTTTGACCGGCGAATATGAACGGGTAAATTTTACGGTGCGTATTTAGTCATAACTTTCAAAGGAAGTTTTTTTAAACCTCAATAGCAAAAAATCAACGATGGAAGAGGCTTTGTCATCGATGGGGAAGAAAGGTATGCTGGTTTCGGGTTTTTTGTTACCAACAACGGCTATTAAGTTTTGGTCATCCTTACATACCAATTCAGTGCAGATTTCCGACCGGAATACCTCAATCTTTGGAATAGCTAAGGTTTTATAGCCCTCAACAAGCACGATGTCCATGTCGCGCAGGTAGGTGTTCACTATCTCCGATAGTTGAAGTTCTTTGGGCGCAATGTGTATAACACCTGTCATGTGTTTTGAAGCCACAACAACTGCATCGGCCCCAGCCTTGGTGTGCAACCAGCTATCCTTTCCCTCCTCATCGAGTTCAAAACTATGGTGGCTGTGTTTAATCGTGGCAACCTTGTAACCTCTTGATTTCAATTCTCGTATGAGTTTTACGATAAGGGTGGTCTTGCCGCTATTGGATTTACCTACAAAGGATATCATGGGTACTTTCGGTTGCATAACGTATAAATTATAAAAGATACATAGTAAAAATAAAAAGGAATTTTCACGCCATTTAAAGTACGGAGGTGGTTGTTATTTAACCTTGACATCCAGGTATTGGTAAATTAAAATTCTATTATCTGCGCATAGTTTTTCTAAGATCGATTCCTCGTAAAACGCCTTAAAAAAGCCAATTCCTGACAGGACGGTCATACAAATAGCTTCGAGCACGTGGATGATTTTGACGGGGGTATTTGTTTGTGGAGAATACAGAAAAAAAACTGGACAGACGGCAACTTTTTAAAGATATGTTTGTCTTTGTGGGGAACAAAGTTGCAGATTATGCCAGTAAAAAAGTCGATCGTGTGATGCCGAAGGGTGATTATTTGCGTCCGCCAGGCGCTGTTGAAGAAACAGAATTTCTTTCCTTGTGTACACGGTGTGACGAGTGTATTAAGGCCTGTCCTGCAAAGGCTATCAGGAGGTACCATGGACTGGCGGATGTGGCTGTGGGTACACCCGTTATTATGCCCAGGGAAAATCCCTGCGTCTTGTGCAACGGATTATTGTGTATTGCTGCGTGTAAAGAGGGGGCTTTGAAGCCTGTCGGGCATGTTGATGACGTTAAGATGGGGATCGCCAGGATTAATCAGTCGCGATGCCTGGCATGGGGAGGGCAGGACTGTCAACTCTGTTATATAAAATGTCCTTTGCAGGAAGATGCGATTTATCAGGAGGATGGCAAGCCCGTGATTAATGAAGAGAAATGTACAGGCTGTGGAGTTTGTGAATACGCCTGTTATACGATAAATAACACCTGTGCCATTAAGATTGCATCTAAAAGGTAGTTTTTCGTTTAAGGTAAGGATGTAAAAAGGCATGAGTTATGAAAGGGGATGTGATGTCAGAATGTAAGATTCCGTTTACCTGTGAGCTTTGTGAGAAACAGCTATCGTGTCAATTGGACCAGATAGAGCACAACAAGTGGGCAATTGCCCAGCGTATGAAAGATATTAAATACAAAATCGTTGTGATGAGCAATAAGGGGGGGGTGGGCAAGAGCACGGTAACGACAAATCTTGGCGTTGCGTTAGCGCGAATGGGTTATCAGGTGGGAATAGCTGACGCAGATATTCATGGTCCCAATATCCCGATAATGCTTGGCGTGGAGGGAAAAAGGCTTAAAGGAAGCAGTGGCGGCGTGCTGCCTCTGGAAGTATTACCAAATTTAAAGGTGGCATCACTTTCTTTTTTGATTGAAGATCCATCGATGCCGGTAATTTGGAGAGATTCTGCTAAATGGGATTTTCTTTGCGAATTGATGGGAAGTGTGTGCTGGGGGACATTGGATTATCTTTTAGTGGATTTGCCGCCAGGAACCGGAAATGAGGCGATTTCTATAATCGAACTTATTGGAAAGGTAGACGGCTCTGTAATCGTTACAACACCACAGGATGTGGTATTGTTGGATGTAAGGAAAGCTGTGTTTTTTTCTCGCGACAGCAATGTACCCATTATCGGTATCGTTGAGAATATGAGTGGTCTGGTATGTCCTCATTGTAATACACGAATAGATGTCTTTAAAACGGGTGGAGGTGAGAAGGTTTGCGTGGAACTGGGCGTGGAATTTCTTGGTAAGATACCATTAGACCCGGGGATTACAGAGAAATGTGATAGTGGTGAGGCGTTTGTGGCTGCTTATCCCAATTCAGATGCGGCAAAGGTATTTAGTGAAATAGTTAAAAAATGTGACGTGTTTGTCAGGACGCGTAAAGAAGAGCTTGATAAAGTTACAGAGTACAGAGAGGTTCCTTTTTTAGGGAAAGTGCCGGTAGATCCAAATTTTGTTGAAAAAAAACAATAATGCAACGATTGAGCAAATAAAACGAATGCATAATCCTCAAGCGAGAATTTCCTGTCTTTGTCGCCTTCCTTTTTCCCATTTTCGTGGTATTCTTCCCAAGAAATTTTTGATATCCTGATTAGTATAACACATGAGGGATTAATTTAACGTATAGGAATTTCAAACACCCCCCATAATCCCCCCGTTTACGGGGGGATTATGGGGGTGGCCAAATACAAGTCGCCGAAGGCCTAATTAAATTGTTAGCGTAGGGCAATGGTATGTTCCGTTCAATCAAGAACAAATTAATTTTCTTATTTCTGATCGCAGTCCTTACCCCATTGTTGGTAATGCGGCTTATTGCTTATCCTTCTGCAAAAAAAGCCATTCAGGAAACGACAATCAGTAATTTGCAGTTGATTGGTTCTAAAAAGGCATCCCAGGTAAATGATTGGTTGCGTAAGTTGAAAAGCGAAGCAGTGCATGCCGCTCATAATCCGTTTGTAGTAAGTGCAGTGCATCTGACAAAAACAGATACCGATACCATTTCTCAATTTCTTTCCCACATACCATGTGATGCCGCGTTTCTCAGATATGTGATTTGTGATGCATCCGGTATCGTTAGAATATCCACAGACGACAAATTAATAGGGTTAAACATTGCTGATGCTGATGGTTTCAGTCATGCTATCGCAGGCAAGGTGTATGTTTCAGATATTGAACCCGCCGTTTTCTCTGATGCAAATGAATTTGGGAACAGGGTTGATAGGTTGCCGGTTATGCATGTCTCTGTGCCGGTAATGAATAAAGATGGACAGGTGTTAGGGGTGATGATATTTCAGGTCGATCTGTCTGTTCTTGCCAGGGAAATGCAAGAGCGATGGCATGGGGACAGTTACGATGCTTATATTATCAATCAATACGGTTTGATGATTACTGAATCCAATTTTGCCAGTCAATTAGAGCAGACAGGGCTAATCAAGAAGAGCGCAACGGTGAAATCGGCGGTTGTGGAGCCACGTACTCAACAATTTACCAGGAGCGTGAGTTCCTGTTTAAAAGGGCTTGATGGATTTGATATAAACGGCTACACAAACTACGTGGGAGAAAAAGTGGTGGGGGTATGGTATTGGATTCCCGAACTTAAATGGGGTGTCATTACAGAAATTAGCGCCGGTGAAGTGTCAATGGCAATGAATAATTTAAAGAATCCTATCTTCGAGGTTCTTTCTTACTTGACTATTGCGGGAGTGGTTTTGGCGATTGCGGGGATTGCATTTGCGCTGGTGATTGGACAAACGATTGCCAATCCTATTATGGCGCTGACATCGGCAACGCGGAAGATGTCCGCAGGGGATCTGTCGCAACATGTTATGATAAAGACCCAGGATGAAGTCCGTGAGCTTGGAGATTCATTTAATATAATGGCCGAATCGGTGCGGGAGAAAACAACGAAGTTGCAGGAAACATCAAATTTTTTAAACAGTATTCTGGTGGGTTCTACCGAGCATTCAATCATAGCGGTTGACCTTGATGGGAATATCCTGGCCTTTAATGAAGGCGCAAAAAGGATGTTTGGATATGAGCCGGAAGAATTGATTCAGCGATCGGGTATTCAAATATTGTATAAAAAAACGGATGTTGAATTGGGGAAGGTCAGAAAGATGCTGGAAATAACGCGGGCTACGGGCAGGTATAAAAAGGAAATGCAATTGTTGCGTAAAAACGGAGAGGTATTTACCGGATATAGTATCATGACTACCCGGCAATCAACCAATGGGAAACCTATCGGTTTTGTGATGATTACGAGGGATATAACGGAACAAAAGTTATTGGAACAAGAACTCCATAGTTATACGGTGCAATTGGAAAAAATTGTTGAAGAGAGGACGCGAAAACTAAGGGTGTCGGAAGAGAAGTATAGACGCCTTTTTGAGACGAGCAAAGATGTTGTGTTTTTTTGCGATACAGAATGCCAGTTTGCGGACATTAATCAGGCCGGCGTTGATTTGTTTGGGTATAAATCGAAAAATGAGATCTTGAAATTGAACTTGGTGCAGCATGTGTTCTTCAGTCCTGTTGAAGGTAAGGCAATTAAAGAAATGGTGTGTAAAAATGGCTTTATCAAGGATTATGAGGTAGAGTTAAGGAAAGAAGACGGCAGCAGGGTGCCGTGTCTGATGACGAGTAATCTGAGACGGGATGAACGGAATAATATAATTGGTTACGAAGGAATTATCATCGATCTCACGGAGAGGAAGAAGATAGAGCAAGAGAAGGATATTATGAATAACATCAACAAAATTCTGGCTTCAAACCTTGATATCCGTGAAGTGTATAAATCTTTCAGTGAGGAACTAAATAAGGTTATCGAATTTGATCGTATGAGCATTACACTTCTCGATGAAAAGAGGGATGAATTATTAATTTTTGCTGTTTCGAAAGATTATAATGGTTCCAAATTAGAAGAGGGGATGCATTATTCGAAATATGGAACGCTGGCCGGGAAGGTTGTGGAAAACGGTGAAGTCTATATGGTTAGTGATACCTCTCAGGGGGCTTTTTCCACAGACCCTATTTTGTTTAAAGAGGGGATTAAGTCCCGTCTGTCGTTTCCGTTGATATGCAAGGGGGAGATTGTCGGCAGCCTCAACTTCGGGAGCAAAAATGTCAAAAATTATTCTGAAAACCACGTGGATATTATTAATAAGATCGCCCCGCAACTGGCTATTGCAATTGACAATACACGTCTTTTTGATAAGATTAAGGAGTCTGAGGAAAAGTACAGAAACCTCGTTGAGGATATTGAGGATGTAATATTCAGATTGGATAAAAAAGGAAGATATTTGTTCCTCAATAGCGCATTGAAGAATGTGACAGGGTATACTCTCCAGGAATTTTACAAAAATCCTTCCATTGCTACGGAAATGATTCATAAGCATGACGGAGAATTAGTGAAGGATACAATACGAAAGGTCATTGAAGGCGAATTAAAGGTATCAAAAGATTTAGAGTACAGAATTTATTGTAAGAATGGAGAAGAACTCTGGGTTTCTCAAAATACCTATCCAATCAAAAACAAAAAAGGAAACATCGTCGGTATTGAAGGAATTATGCGGGATATCACGAACAGCAAAAAAATTGAAGAACAGATAAGGCGCTCTGAGCGGTTGGCATCAATTGGTGAGTTGGCTGCTTCGATTGCCCATGAAATACGTAATCCGCTTGGTGCCATATCGAATTCAGTGTGTATGCTGAAGAGAGACTTATCCTTAAAAGGTGATGATCAAAAATTATTTGAAATGGTGGTTGAGGAAACCGACCGCCTCAATAGTATTATAACCAACTTTCTTACCTTTGCACATCCTGCTGCGTATCATTTTGTCAGGAGTAATATTCTGGAGATTATTGACGAAACGCTTTTTTTGTTAGAGCAGGATGCACGGTTTCATGATGAAATCAAGATTGTGAAGATTTATGGGAACGATATCCCCATGGTTTATGTTGATCGGAATTGGATCAGGAAGGTGTTCTGGAATCTTTTGGTAAATTCGATTGATGCAATGCCGCGCGGCGGAAAAATTTTTGTCCGTGTGAGAAAGCTGAAGATACCGGATAAAAACGAGATAGAAATTGTGGTTGCAGATACGGGATTAGGAATTTCTCCTGAAATTATAAGAAAGATATTTGAGCCTTTTTTCACCACAAAAAAATCGAAGGGGACCGGATTGGGACTTTCCATTGTGCATCGTATCGTAGACAATCATGGTGGTGTAATAGATGTAAAGAGTAAACCAAACAAAGGGACCATATTTACGATACGATTACCGGTAAAAAACGGGCAAATCAAGAATGTTTCCGTATAGGTTTTCCAGGTCATATGTTTAATATTCTGATTATTGAAGACCAAAAAAATATGCGAGAATCTCTGGTAATAGCTTTTAAGAGAGCCGGCTATAATACCGACAGCGTAGAAAGCGGGGAAAAGGCCGTAGAACTTCAACAAGACCATTTCTACGATTTGGTCATTGTAGATCTTAAAATGGAAGCAATGGATGGCCTTGAGGTGCTATCTCATATCAAGCATGTTAATCCATCGACTGAGGTTGTTGTTATGACTGCTTTTGGTACGATTGACAGCGCGATTCAGGCGATGAGAAAAGGCGCTTACGATTATGTGACCAAACCTTTTCAGCTATCCGATATCCTTTCTGTGGTTGAACGGGCATTGGAAAAGAAACGTTTGTCTGAAAAGGTTAATAGCCTTCAAAAAGAGGCCAGGGAAAATTATAAATTTGAAGGTATCATTGGTAATTCCCCTGTAATGATGCGGCTTTTGAATATCCTTGTGGAACTGACTAATAGTGAAAGTACCGTTCTCATTACCGGAGAGAGTGGAACGGGAAAGGAATTAGTCGCACATGCTATCCATAGTAATAGCCGTAGGAGCGATAAGCCATTTGTTGTCGTGAATTGTGGGGCGTTACCAGAAAATTTGCAAGAGAGCGAATTGTTTGGACACGTTATGGGCTCATTTACAGGAGCGGTGAAAGATAAAAAGGGTATCTTTTTAGAGGCGCAGGGTGGTACCTTGTTTTTGGATGAGATTGGAGAAACATCGTTTTCAACCCAGGTCAAACTCCTGCGATTCCTGCAAAATGGTGAGATACGAAAAGTCGGTGATAATAAGCCATTATATCTTGACATTCGGATCATTGTAGCAACAAATAAAGACCTTGACGAGGCTACAAAAAACGGGTCTTTTAGAAAAGATTTATTTTACCGGCTTAATGTCATCAGAATCCATTTACCGCCTCTCAGGGAAAGAAGAGAAGATATTCCTCTTTTAATCAACTATTTCGTGAACGTTTACTCGAACAAGCTGAGAAAGAAACCACCAGAAATATCAGGAGATGCGATGGCATTGCTCTTAAATTACCCGTGGCCCGGAAATGTCCGGGAATTGGAAAATGTCATAGAGAGGGCTGTTACCCTCGTGAAGGGAGAACTGATTACGGTGGCTGACTTGGCATTACAAACGGCATCACCGGCGGATACCATGAACGTCATGATCGAGACGGGCGGTATCAGGGCTGCTTTAGCGCAGGAGGAGAGAAAGACAATTATCGAATCCCTGCGGAGACATGCTGGCAATCGCAAACAGGTTGCAACAAATCTGGGGATATCCACAACAACCCTGTGGAGAAAGATGAAGGAATACCAGATTGTGTCAAAAACAAGTTATAACACAGAAAATGCATGAAAGTGCCCAATCATGAGTATTATAGATAAATATTTTAGAAATATTAATCGATTAAGAATTTCGGTAACTGACCTCTGTAATCTTCGGTGTATTTACTGTAGACCAGAGAGTGGACTTGATCTTGCGAGGCATAAAGATATTTTGACCTATGAGGAGATTGTGGCTGTTGTGGGACATGCTGTAAAGTTGGGGATCAAGAGCTTCCGGCTAACGGGGGGGGAACCACTTGTTCGAAAAAATATAGAATATTTACTGCGAATGTTGGGAAATATTTGCGGTGTCGAAGATCTGGCTATAACGACAAACGGTATTTATCTGAAAAATTATGTAAAGGCGCTCAAGGAGATTGGGTTATTCAGATTAAACATCAGCCTTGACAGTTTGGATGACTTAAAGTTTGAAAAAATCACACGAGGTGGGAAGTTAAAGGACGTCCTGGATGGTGTTGAAGAAGTCCTTACTTTGGGATTTAAAAACACGAAAATTAATGTCGTTGCCATGAAGGGAATCAATGATGATGAATTTGAGGAGTTTGCGAAACTTACCCTGGAACGTGACCTCGAAGTGCGATTTATTGAGTATATGGCGATGAATAAAGAGAATCTGGCTTCCGAGGATAAGTATATTCCTATGGCCGATATTATCGATATTATTGAAAAAAACAATGAACTTATTGCCCTTCCCACTCCTATGCTTGGCAGTGGTGCTGCAAAAATCTATAAGATTAAAGGTGCGATGGGAAAACTTGGATTTGTATCTGCTGTGAGCCAACCTTTTTGCAACTCATGCAACCGGCTTCGTTTGACTGCAGATGGGAAACTTCGCTCGTGTCTGTTATCTGGCGGAGAAGTCGACCTGAAGGCTATTCTGCGAAACAATCCTACCGAAGAAAAACTTACCGAAGCATTTCTCCGCGCTGCAAACCTGAAGCCCTCTGTACACTCCGGCAAAGGGCATGTCGTGATGCACCAGGTAGGTGGCTAAAGAGAATTCTATTCGAGACCCCAATAATGATTAATACAGAAATAACCGGCGGGGTTATGTCTCGTATCGTTGATTGATTTGTCAGGCACTTGTCTTTTCCATTTGCAAAAAAGAAACTTCTGAAAGGCCAGCTTTTTCTTTCGCATGTTCAATGGTCATGCTAACAAGGTTTCCCTTTCCATCCAGGTCAATATAGAGGTTCTCTGATATTTCTTTTGTCTCAATAGCTGGTTCATTTGAAAACTCAATCAATGCCGTATCTGTATCTGAGAAATACCGAATTTTCATCTTTCTTTTCCCTCCATCAGTTTGAACTTCTGTCTTTACGTGGTAGCCAGTAGGTTGCTCTTTCCTTCTTATCCCACAATCTTCTTTCTTCGAGGGAATCAGCAACGCCTTTATATCCTGGAAACAATGTTGCGAAACTTATCTGCACCTGATTTAACAGGCGAAGCAATTTTCTTGCTTTTCCTGCCGGCAACGTTATGTGAGCCATGACTGGTTTGGCTGAGTTCGTTGACTTCCATTTCTCCTCAACCAAAGTGTTTACGGAACGAACAGATACTTTATTTAAAAAATCTATTTTGAAAAGATTTTCCGTTGTAAATATCCCACCTTGGGCATGGAGATTTGGGTTTGTGGCCCGGGGCGCTGTTACAACATACACTGACAATTTTTTTATTTTCGTGGAAGATCTGTCAGGGAAAGCTTCATTAATAATCCAGTCGAGATTGAGTGCCCACACACTAAGAAAACTTCCTATAGTCTCTTCTGCTATGTTTTCTGCTACCTTTTCTGCTGCTTTTTTTGCAGCAAAAAAGGCAGCGACCAAAGGTCTATCACTCCAGTCTAGGAGCCGTGTTGGCACGCCATAATGTTGAGCTATCGCTAAGAGCGGAAGCAATCTGTCAAACGGCCAACCTTGCGTTTCAATTTTTGTTTTGAGTGTTCTCCAACCTGCCGGTGTTCGTAGCAAGTTGCTATCACCTGGGATCTCAATGCCCTGGCTGTCGATTGACCAATAAAACTCATGAATTGTCTGAAATTCGGCATCTATTTGCTTTTTGTTTGTCTCCTGAATCCCTATTTTGGGGGGGGTGTCATGAGTGTAACCGAGTTTGGCTTTTTTTAGAGTCACGTAGAGCGGTCGGGATAAGTTCATATTGGTCATCATCATGACCTCGAAAAGCCCAGAACTGCATGGTATCTCCCCACAACGGATTTCCTCGATCCAACGCGCATAGAAATTCTTCAGCCGAGGAATAGGGAATTTCTTCTATCGCACTGGCCATATTTTTTCCATCTCATGCTTTCCCATAAGTTCTTCTTGGTTCAATAGGGTTTAAATACTACTTGCCGATATAGTAAGTAATTGGCAAAACAATGTCAAGTTTTTCGTGCGTGAAAACTCATCTGTCAAGAGTAAAAAAATTACCAAGAAAGAAGAAGGATAGGCAGTATTGCTCAGGCTGGAGGAACGAAATGGCTCATGGCAAGTCTTTTATAATACGGTGCTGGTCTCAGGTTGTGGCATGTCTGGGACTCAGGGTGAAGGATATAGATTTTTCATAAATTTTCAAAGAACGCAATTTTTGAAGAATTCAGCAACATTTTTTTCAGACTATGTCAAAAATTTTTATGGCTTGAAAAATCTTTAGTTTATTTTATTATGATAAAAATAAAAAAGAGAGGTGAATACTAAACACATGACACAGTTAACCCATTTTGACGAACAGGGCGCATCGCGCATGGTGGATGTCGGCAATAAAGAAATTACCGATAGGGTTGCCGTCGCGCATGCAAAGGTTATTATGAAAACCGAGACCTTCAATCTCATTATGGATAGGAAGGTACAGAAAGGAGATGTGCTGGAGGTGGCAAGGGTTGCCGGTATTATGGCGGCAAAGCAGACCTCTACCCTTATTCCGATGTGTCATCCACTCAATTTGACCAGTGTAAAGATTGATTACGGCAATAATGCCGTGAACGAAATTGATGTATTTTCAGAGGTCAGGGTTACGGGAAAGACAGGGGTAGAGATGGAGGCGATTACTGCGGCTACTATCTGTGCAATTACCATATACGATATGTGTAAATCTGTAGATAAAGGAATGGTAATCTGCGATATTCATCTGGTAAAAAAATCAGGTGGAAAGAGCGGGACGTTTGTTTTCGATAAAGAGTCTTCATAATCTGGTCTAAACACCCTTTAATACCCTTTGTGCCAATTCATTCGGCAGTTTTGCTTCTAATATTTTTTTTGATGCCGCTTCGGTATTATACGGCACTCGCCTGAAGTCGATATGTTTTGTGGCAGAATCGTACACGACATAACATGCATGCGGATTTCCATCCCTCGGCTGACCCACCGAACCCACATTGATATAATATTTCCAGTCCTTGCCTGTATCGATATCGAAAGATTCTACCTTGTTCGTTGATTCCTTTTCAATCAGCATAAGTCGCATATCGTAATTATCTGCCGGAATCAGGACTGAGGCATTTACTGTCCTGATTTCCCTGGTGTAAATATAAGCTGATGGACGGTGCGTATGGCCTCCAAAGGTGACATTTAACCATAGAGTTGTGTACTTTAACACACCTGCATTCCTGGCATATTCGTAACCCTGGGGATAGGAAGGTGTGCTGTGCACAATTTCAAATCCTTCCTTGTTAAATTTCATCCTTAAGGAAAGATGCTTTAAAAATTTGAGATTCTCCTTTGTCAGTACCCTATTAGTCCATTCTACGGCAGTCATTGCTACGGGGTTCATTTCAGTAGTAAGGGATGGTTCTCCGGACGCCTCCCTATCGTGATTTCCACAGATAGCGATACCTTTCCTTTCCAATGACATAACTGCATTCAACAGGCTTTTCTGTTGTTCCGTGTCAAAATAAGGTTGGGCTGTGATTTTATAGATGTTTTCTAAAGCAATCTTTTTTCTGCCGTAGATGAGATAACGTACCAAGTCGCAGCATTCATTTGGCGATGCACCGTAGCCAACAATATCGCCAGCGATCAATAACCTGTCAATGGTACCTTCCTTTTCGGCGATTTCTTTAATTACTGCTAGCAAAGCGTCCACGTTGCTGTGTATGTCTGACAAGATGATGTTTTTCATGGGTTGTTTATGAGTGCAAATTTTAAATACTACTCAAGGCTTTTTTTAATTCCTCTGCAGATGGAATTCTATGAGCGGGATTTGCTTCTAATAGTCCGCTCACGATTTCTTCCAGTTTCTGTGATATATGACTATTTATTTTGCTGGGTAAAACCTTTTCTGCTTGCCATGATTTTTTTGTTACCATTCGATATAATATGAGACCCAAAGAATAAAGGTCTGTCCTGCCATCAAGCCGAACGGTAGAAGAAATAGCCTCATAATGGACCTTTCGGGGGAGGTCTTTCAGGTAGTTCAGCATCTGTAATTGTTCCGGTGATGCATATTCTTTACTGATCCCCTTAATTATTCCGCCTCTTTTAATGGCCAATTCAAAGTCGATAATGTGTACTAATCCCGTTTTCTGATTAAGGATCAAATGCCCCGGTTTCAAATCGCAATGAATGTAATGTTTGTCATGGACATGCTGCAAGGGATCACAAACGGTTATGAAAGATTGTATAATTTCCTCAATCGTTTTCACATGTTCAACGTCCTTTTCATTGAAATAATCCACAAGGTCATATCCATTAACATGCTGTAATACGATAAAATTTTGTTTGATTAAAAATTTTTCGTCTCTGAACAACTCTCCTTGTCCAAAATCGCTCGTTGTTGGTATTTGCGGGTGGCTGAATTCTTTCATTATGTAATATTCTTCAGAAAAGTCAAAGTCAGGTGAGTATTTTATCCCTTTATCTGGTACATTAATTAAAACGGCATAGTTGGACTTATGTAAACTTGCCTGGCACTTAAACTCGTTAAAATGGTATTTGTTAATTCTATACATGGCCTGAGAAATTTTTATAGCTTCATCATTATTTATGAAATAGTGGATAACTTTTTGATGAAATGAACTTTTGTTAAGCCGAGTTTAAGGATGTATAAATTTATATAGTTCGTTTATGCATATTTTATAGCAAAAAAGAAATGATGACGTTAGGGAAAAATATTATTTTTTATCCTTTTTTCAAAGAATGGACTTGACTACGATGTATTATCATATATCTTTAATTATTTCAGATGTTTTATGACAAGACTGACAACACCTGCAAGGATCATATAAGTGAGCACGCCAGTGATAAGTGATTTCATAAATCCCCATCTCGGCAATAGGAAGATAAGACATAAAACGTAGATAATCCATGGAGGGGTCATTAAGAGAAGTCCTTTTGCATAATGTACTGTGGCCGTTTGTCCTGCCTTGTTGTATATTAGGGTAAAGGTTATTACGGTCATGGTAGGAAAAGTGGCAACAAAGGCAGCCAGCAGTCCCTTGCCTTGTGAACCCATGAAGGTTGCTAAGCTCACAAGGGTGCCACCAAGTATGAAATGCAATATGAATGTCTTTAATTGCATTATTTTTTCCAATTCAAAGTAAAGTCGTCGATTAATTCCAGACGATCTTTTACAAAATGCGTTTCAACGCTGTCGTCGTCGGGTTTTCCTTTGGTTAGATCGTATCGTAGTCCTCGTGCTTTGCATTTTAAAATCAAATTATTATTATCGTCAGTATATGCGGTGATATCGAGAAAATGATGAGCTGGTATGAGGCCAAGGCAGTAAAAGCCATCCAAAGGAATCTGTGAGATGTCACATCCCCCCTCGCCCGTTAAATCAGCACCACCACCTCCTGAAACGATATATATGGGTAACTGTATGCCACCTGTTTCGTCTGTCTTGTAGATGCGTTGGTAATTATGTTCATGTCCACTGATAACTAATACTATGTTATTAGATGTAGTATTAAAAACCTTTGTGTAGCGATCACGAAATATTGCCGCTTTGGATTCGCTATTCAGCAAGTCCGTACATCCATGGTGTCCGATAGAATACGGTGGGTATTGTGCAAAAACAATCTTGGGGCCATCAAAGTGCTTTAATTCATTCAGGAACCATTGGTATTGTTCTTCATCGTCAGGCAACGATGAGTTTAAGGCAATGAATTTTATTTTTAACCCATTAGCTTCTTTAAAGAAAGAATACCAAGACTGTCCGTTTGTTGTTTTACATAAGATTTCTCTTAAATAAGAGATGTATGCAGGATCCAATTTATCACAGATTTCTTCACATAAAACCTGTCGGCTCCTCTTTTTTACCTTTGCTTCTAAGATCGAATTGATTTCCTTGTAAAGTTTCCACTGCAATATTTCTATTTCATGAGAAAGACCAGTATGAGGAGATAAATGTTCTTCGGGTTTGTTTACGCCGCATAATTTTTTTAGTAAATCCTTTATCAGGGTATCTGTTTTTTCACCAAATATAAGTTCATGGTTGCCGATGACTGGATAGAGGGGGATTCTTTTATCTCCGGTATAGTTGCTGGTAATTACTTCTAAAAATCTTTCGAATTCATTATAGTAGATCATATCTCCTGAAAATAAGATAAAGTCGGGGGTCATCTCCTGTATTACCCTGGCTATCGCATGGTGTTTTACCTGTGGCTTTTCCATCGTTTTCATATCACGGCGCGTATCTCCGTAAGCAATAAAATGTAATGGCTGTGCGTAAAGTTTTTGTGAAAACAGAATAATCGCAATACTAATGATAAGCAGAAATATTTTGATTTGTTTATGCAGTTCTTTCTTTCTTTTTGCTGTGCTCAGTTCGGATTTTTTAGGCATTTTTGCTGATGCTGTAGGTTTAGTTTTTTTGTCTGTTATGGATATGAGAAGATAGCGATTACATAGTACAAATATATAAAGTAGTGTCAAGTCTAATTATAAGTGAGTCTTAAAGTTTGTCGGTTCTGGTGTGGTAAAGGAGGATTTTTTGAACAGCCTTTTTTGGTTGACAAATCCGGTCTCTCTCAATATAATGGCAACCTCTAATGATGCAAATATAATAGTTTAGCAAACTTAGGAATTGGAATTTAATTGACTATTATGGAAGCTATTACTTCATTCATGAAAGTAAGTTCTCTGGATTTAAAGCGGCAGTATGAAAATATTCGAGAGGAAATAAATAAAGCGGTTTTAGAGGTAGTAGCTAGTCAGTCTTTTGTTCTAGGCCCTTTCGTCGAGTCATTTGAGAATAGTATAGCGCAATTTTGTTGTACAAGACATGCTGTTGGCGTATCTTCGGGGACTGATGCAATTTTGTTAGCCTTAATGGCATGTGGTATTAAAAACAGTGATGAAGTCATCACAACACCTTTTACTTTCTTCGCAACGGCTGGTTCCATTGCGCGTTTAGGAGCGGTTCCCGTTTTCGTGGATATAGATCCCTCTACATACAACATCGATGTAGGTAAGATTTCAAATGCGATAAACAAAAAGACAAAGGCGATCCTGCCGGTTCACCTGTATGGCCAGTGCGCAAATATGGACGCAATCCTTGAGATTGCGCGTGCCAATGGATTGATGGTTATCGAAGATGCTGCACAGGCAATAGGGGCAGTTTATAAAGGGAGGAATGCGGGTTCTTTGGGGAATGTAGGGTGTTTTTCGTTCTATCCTACAAAAAATCTTGGTGGTTATGGTGACGGGGGGCTTGTAACAACAAATGACGATAAACTTGCGGAGTTTATCAAAATCTTAAGGGTGCATGGGTCAAAACCGAAGTATTATCATTCGTACATTGGGATTAATGGGCGGTTGGATGCTATCCAGGCTGCTGTCCTTTCTGTGAAACTTAAATACCTGAATAGCTGGTCTGAGAAACGCAGATTGATTGCTGCATATTATCATGAATATTTAAAGGGATTGCCTATTCGGCTGCCGAAAATAGAATCCCATAATACCCACATATTTCACCAATATGTAATAGCAACACCAAAGAGAGATGCATTGATGAAATACCTTGAACGGCAAGGTGTAGAAACTGCTATTTATTATCCTGTCCCTCTTCATT